>JBEQAI010000236.1:0-5833 GCA_041640415.1 Ammoniphilus sp.
AATTTGAAAGTATATTTGGCGTGGGTCTTTGACCTTGACTTTCTTTGACCTTATTGATTTGATTATAGTTTGACCTTTATTGACCATCAATAGTGAAAAGATGGAAATGAAAATAACCGGATTTCTCCGGTTATTTTCACTTAAGACCTATCCTGGTGTTCACGTTTTTTCCTCAACAAGGATAGATACGTATCATCAAGTTCTTTAAAACGATTGGAGCCAGGGACGGCCAAGCTTAATTGGCCTAAGATGGCTGCAATTTCAGTGTCGAGACGCAGGAGCTCTTCCTTTGAAATGCCCGACTGCCTCTTATTACGGCTATCGTATTGTTCTAGACCCATCTCTATTCTCTTGATCTTCTGGTTCTCTATGACAAGGAGCTTATTGCACACCTGATTTAGAAAGTAATAGTCATGCGATACGATCAGAAGAGTACCCGGAAACTCACTGAGTGTCTCTTGCAACTGTTCACGAGTAGGAAGGTCTAAATGATTAGTTGGCTCATCCAAAATCAGTAAGTCTAGCGGTGAAAGCAGCATGGCAGTTAGCTGGAGACGAATCCGTTCACCCAAACTAAAGGTTTGGGTGGGTTGGTTAAGCCTCTCCGCTTTTATCCCCATTTGGGCCAACAGCGTCCTTGCACGGAAGATATCTTCACGATGAGTCAGTCCCAACGCTTCGAGTGCTGTCTCAGAAGACGGTAGGTCTGCTGCATCTTGGCTTAAGAAAGCTAACCTAGCCGAATCACTTAGCCACAAGTCGCCCGAAGAGACCGGCTCTTCACCTAACAGCATACGAAGGAACGTGGTTTTGCCTGCTCCATTCGGACCCACTAATCCGATACGCTCTCCATAATTCACATAAAAATTACTGTTATTAAAAAGAGTTCTTCCTCCGAAATGCTTCGTTAAGTCGCGTGCTTCAAGTACTCGTTTTCCTCGTTTTTCGCTCCCCTCAAAGTGAAACCGAACCGAAGGTTCATCGACGGGCCTTTCAACTTGATTTCGTTCTAGTTCCTGGTTCAAGCGCTTTAATTTGGATTTGATGGCTTGATCTCTTTTCTTTGCTTTAACCCCGTGATATTCCTTGAATCCTTCCTCAGTTCGCATCGTTCGGTGGGCTTTTTCAGCCCACTGTTGCATCTGTGCAATTTGTGCTTCAATATGAACTTTATTTTTCTGTTGCACTTCATATTGATGCTTTTGTTCTTCGATCCGTTTTTTCTTCTCCAACCGATAAGTGGAGTAGTTACCCTTGTATGGAGTGAGTTTTCCGTTCTCCAGCTCGAAAATTTCCGTCACCGTCTGATCCAAAAAGTACCGATCGTGAGAAATGAGGATAACCGCCCCTTTAAAACTCTCAAGTTGTTTTACCAACCATTTCACCCCTTGAACATCCAAATGATTGGTCGGCTCATCAAGCAAGAGGAGATCAGGCTGGGAAGCCCAGATATGGGAAAGAGCAATTTTAAGCTTTTCACCGTGGCTAACGCAATCCAGCCGTTCTGGCTCCCACGTGTGAACCCTCGTAAGGCCAAGCTCACTCGTTAGTTCCAGTATCTCGGAAGAGAAGTGCCCTGGTTGAAAATCATGGACAGTATAATCCACCGATTGAAGCAAATAACCTATTTTTATACCCTCGGTACCCGACACGATAGACCCCTGATCGGGCTTCACTTTGCCATAAATCAAGTTAGCTAAGGTGGTTTTCCCTGCTCCGTTTCCTCCAACTAGCCCAATACGGCTCTGATGCTGAATGTTGAAGGTAACCTGGTCGAATACCATTCGATCTCCGAAGCTTTTCGTTACCTGTTTTGCCTGTATAAGCATAAAAAAACCTCCTAGTTATCCTAGAGAGGTGGATGGTCCCATATAAAAGCATACCTAAATAAGCAAATAAGCGTTCAATAGGATGAGCACGGTTAAATGCAGATAAGGGAGCTATAGAAATAAATGGGCAGACTAATCCAATTTCTCTAGGTTTGAATTTAAAATTCAATAATCACCTTAGAAAAATCAATTAGTTATCCATTGCTCCTTTAAACATCCTTTCGGCATATAGTTGTGATTAGTATATAAAACCTCGAGAGGTTCTGTCAATTTCAGCATACTCTGGCGAAGTTCATTCTATATTGCCACTAGATGGACTGGATAATTTCATTCACTGATTCCTTGACCACAACTATCAGTTGTTGAACGGCTCTTTTCATGTCGGATAAGATGTGGGTTTGTTCTTTAATGGCGTGTAAATTTGCCTGAATGGAATCGTTGATGGCCGTTAATTGTTCCATAATACCGGAAAGGCCGAAATACAAGACTCCAATACCAATGAAAGCTACGATCAGCCAGACCCAAAACGAGTGGAACCCAGTTTTTTTCTCTTGTTCCGGTTCTGCCGGCGAAGGACGATGATTTTTTACCATGTCGCTCTCCCTCCTGTATGGCATGCAAAGTTATTCTACCAGGAAAATGTGTTCAAATTGTAGCTGATATATCATAATTGCCAATTCATCTCCTATCCTTACCTGGCTGGGCAGTTGAAGCTTCCTCCTCAAGCTAGCGTGACGTTTATTGATGCAGTGACTGGAAAAAATTTATTACAATAAAAAAGAAATCGATGCTTCATGCACTTAGGGAAGTATTAGAAGAAAAATAAGATGGTGAAAAGAAGAGGGGCGTCCAGCTCCTCTTTCTCTCATTTTCTAAGAAACTCCAGTAAAATAGGATTCTGAATAGTCAATAAACTGTTGACAGTTCTGGCTTAAATGCTTGTTCTTTTTCCAGGCGATCCCGATATGAAGTTTAACCTTTTGGGTTAGGGGAACCTGTACGATATCCGGCCGATTAGCCACAATCAATTTCATAAATAATGAAATGCCGAGACCATTTGCGACCAGTTCTTTTACCGTGCTGACTTCATGGGATTCAAAAATGATAGGAGGGGTAAAATCATGTTTTTCACATTCTTCCTCCATAATTTTTCGATGTAAAAAGTCCTCAGATAAAGCCACAAAGCTTTCGTGTTTTAATTGACTAAAGCAAATAGTCTTTTCCTTCGCTAAAGAATGCTCAGGATGCATGCAAACCATAATCTCTTCTTCTATGAGAGGTATCATGTTTAAGGAGTTTGAGTTAGTAGGCAAAATAATCAATCCCAGATCAAGTTCCCCCGTTTCAAGAAGCTCACAGGTTGAGACAGAACCCTTTTCCATTACCTCAACATCAATGCCCGGAAATCTATTTTTGATCTCCAAATATATACTAGGGAAAACGCGTGCCCCGATCATAGGGGGTAATCCCAGTTTAATTTTACTATTTGACTGTCGGACTTCATCGACTGAGCTTTGGATCTCTTCTAGAATAGACTCCACTCTTTTATGGAACAGTTCCCCTTGATGAGTAAGTGACACAACCTTCGTGTTACGATAGAGGAGCTTAACTCCCAGCTCTTCTTCAAGCTGATTGACAGCATTCGTGACTGTAGGCTGGGAGACGTGCAACGAATGGGCCGCATGGGTAAAATTTTTATGTTTGCCAACCTTATGAAAATATTCGAGATGTCTTAGTTCCATTCTTACCCTCTCCTACAGTTCTATTATGGATAAACAAATTGTATCACGATCTCACTCTCCTATTCTTGTGAATCAATGAACAAAGTGTGAATCGTGTAATAAAAGTTATAAATAGTTTGATAAGGAATTTTGATTTCCGAAACGGAGGCGGATATGAAAAGATAGAGATGTAGCACGAACGATCATTCTAAATTCTTATAGAAAGTGAGTGAGACCAAGATGATCAAAGAAAACCAAGCTGAAGAAAAAAGAATTCATCAAATCTGTATTGATTTATGCCTGAGTTATGACGATCCTTTTATGTCCTGTGGGAATTGCCAGGTTCTACGTCAAGCGGAAAAAGCCAATGATTGCAGAAGGATCTATGAAACCAAGCAGTAGGGTTGGAATGATAGGTTTCGCTTATTGGTTGATAAAGATCAAATTTCTAAACGGCATACTAGTATGTGATAATCTTCACAAGAGCGAAGGGTGGTGAATCTCGAAAATACGAAATCAAGAGTAAGTTGCACAAAATAATGTGAAAATCATCACAATCCTACACCAGCGATTGCCTTAAGATGACATCGTAAGGAAAATTACAAGAAACTGAGGTGTGAAACATGGTAGCTAAACCAAAACCAAGTGTACAACTTCCCAATAAAGGCTCTAATGCGAACAAGTCGGGTACAACAAAAACGCAATCTGAAGTTAAACTACTCCCTTTATTACTGACTCTAGCCGTAGGAGCGATCATCTGGTTCATCCCACCACCTGAAGGGCTCGAGCAGAATGCCTGGCACTTATTCGCGATCTTCGTTGCAACGATCATCGGCTTTATTACAAAGCCTCTTCCAATGGGAGCCGTAGCCATTGCCGCAATGATGGCAACCGCAGTGACCGGTACCCTATCAACATCGGACACATTAAGCGGGTTTGGAAACACCACCATCTGGCTAATCGTAATTGCCTTCTTTATCTCCCGAGGTTTTATTAAGACGGGATTAGGCGCAAGAATCTCCTACATGTTTGTAAAGCGATTTGGTAAAAAAACGTTAGGTTTATCTTATTCTCTTCTTGTCAGTGATTTGTTATTAGCTCCCGCGATTCCAAGCAATACGGCACGGGCTGGCGGGATCATCTTTCCTATCATTCGCTCGTTATCCGAAACGTATGGGTCTAGACCGGAAGACGGCACTGAACGAAGAGTTGGTTCGTTTCTACTAAAAACTGCATTCCAAGGAAACCTGATTACATCTGCTATGTTTATGACGGCAATGGCCGCAAACCCGCTTATAGCAACACTTGCTCGGGACGTAGCCAATATTAACATCACATGGACAGGCTGGGCATGGGCAGCGATTGTACCAGGGATCGTTAGTTTAATCGTAATTCCTTACTTCTTATATAAAGTGTATCCGCCAGAAATTAAAGAAACACCAGGCGCAGCAAAAATGGCGGAAGAAAAGTTAAAAGAAATGGGTCCTGTGAAAAAAGAAGAGTTCTACATGCTAGGTGTATTCTTCATCATCCTAGGCTTATGGATATTCGGAGATAAATTAGCAATCGATGCAACGACCACCGCGCTGATCGGTTTATCTATCCTCTTGCTGACTCAAGTATTGAGCTGGAATGATATCAAGAAGGAACAAGGGGCTTGGGATACCTTAGTATGGTTTGCCGCCTTAGTTATGATGGCGACGTTCTTAAATAAACTAGGCATGGTTCCATGGTTCAGTGAAACAATGAAAGGCCCTGTCAGCGGAATGTCCTGGATTGCAGCCCTTGTCATACTCGCTCTAGTGTACTACTATACTCACTACTTCTTTGCTAGTTCGACTGCTCATATCAGTGCCATGTACGCAGCTTTCCTAGCAGTCATGCTCGCGGCAGGAGCTCCCGCCATGCTTGCGGCCTTATTACTCGCTTTCTTCAGTAACCTATTCGCCTCAACGACACATTACGGTACAGGTCCAGCTCCCGTTTACTTCGGTGCAGGCTATGTGTCACAGAATAAATGGTGGACTCTTGGATTCGGAATCTCCATTTTGCACATCATCATCTGGTTTGTGATTGGTGGACTATGGTGGAAAATGATCGGACTGTGGTAGAAATATTTCTTAAGAAGGGGGTTATCCCATGCTTCAATACGATATTGTGATTGTTGGTGCAGGAGGGGCAGGCATGATGGCTGCCCTGAATGCCAGTAAGGATCGAGATGTAAAAGTGGCTGTTATTAGTAAAATCTACCCGACCCGCTCCCATACTGGGGCGGCCCAGGGT
>JBEQAI010000237.1:0-5830 GCA_041640415.1 Ammoniphilus sp.
GCTTCCTACATACAAGCGAAAGGAGATCCCATCGCCGATTTATACGAAGATATCGCCGCAGAGGAAAAAGCTCGGGCCACCTATCAATGGCTGATTGACATGACGGATGATGTGGATCTGAGGGATGGGCTTACTTTCCTGCGTGAACGCGAGATTGTTCATTCTCAACGATTCCGTGAAGCCGTTGAGATTATTAAAGCCGACCAGCAGCAAAAGAAAATCTTCTAGATGGACTGATCCGCCTTGCTCTTCGGCAAGGCGTTTTTTTGTTCGCTATGATATGATGGGAGTAAGAAATATAAGGATGTGATTCCATGAAAAGGATTCCACTAGCCCAGAAGCCTACTCCTTTAGAGTCTCTTCCCCGATTGAGCGAACGCCTTAACATCAACCTTTGGATCAAGCGGGATGATCTCACAGGAGACATGGTCACAGGCGGAAATAAGATTCGCAAACTGGAATACATTTTTGCCGATGCGAAGGCTAAAGGAGCGGACACGATTCTCACTACAGGTGGGCCGCAGTCCAATCACGCCAAGACGACCGCTGCCATCGCTAAGAAGCTTGGGTTTGACCCTGTTCTTTTACTAGCCGGGAAGCCTCCTGAAAAACCAACCGCCAATCTATTTATTAATGAATTAATTGGGGCCAGAATTCAGTTCTTCTTTCCTCGTCACCCGAGAGAAATGGACGAGGCCTTGGAAAGATTAGCGGAAGAACTGCGCCAAGAAGGTCGAAAACCGTACATTATTCCGGTTGGCGGCTCAAACGGGATCGGAAGTCTGGGATACTATGACGCTTATTTCGAGCTGGAGCAGCAGCGAAAAGATAGGGAGCTTCAATTTGATTGGGAAATCGTCACCGCCGGATCAGGAGGTACATTTGCGGGGATCCACCTAGGTCATCAAGCGGTTCAAGCCACATCTCAACTGATAGGTATCAGTCCATGGCTTTCCTCTGCTGACATTAAGCAGCGGATTATTGAATGTGTGGAACAGGCCCTTCCTTTATTGGAACCGCCCTTGTCGTCCGTCCAAGCCCTCCTACCCGATCAACTGGATGTTTCAGATGCCTACATAGGGAAAGGGTACGGTAAACCCACCGAGGCCGGGATGAAGGCCATTAAGCTGATGGCTTCTGAGGAAAGTATACTCCTCGATCACGTCTATACGGCAAAAGCATTCTCCGGACTGCTTGACATGGTTGAAAACGGTCAAATTACGCCAGGCAGCAATGTATTGTTCTGGCATACAGGCGGAGCACCTGGACTATTCGCTTTAGAAGGATAAAACAGGAGGTATATATGAAGATTCTTGTTGTAGGAAGAGGAGCAGTGGGAGGATATTTTGGCGGAAGGCTGCAGGATGCAGGTTGTGATGTGACCTTTCTTGTTAGAAAACACACCCCTACCCTATCGATTCAAAGTGTCCATGGAGATCTTGAGTTACCCATTCAAACCCTTGTTAAAGGAGAGGAAGCTGCAGCACCGTTTGATTTGGTCATTCTATCGACGAAGGCTTATCATCTAGATCAAGCGATCGCAGATCTCAAGTCCTACGTTAGCGAAAATACCGTCATCTTGCCTTTACTAAATGGCGTCCATCATATCTCTAAGCTTAAGGAAGCATTCCCCCATGTTCTGGGAGGTGCTTGTTTTATCGAGTCTACCGTTAATCTTGAAGGGCAGATCATACAAACCAGTCAGCGGCATGACATCGTATTAGGGGAGCTTGATGGTTCGATATCCGATCGAGTCCGCTCAGTCTATGAGGTGTTTAGTCAGGCGCAATTTAAATCCATCCTCTCCGAGGATATTCAAACCACGATGTGGAACAAGTATATCTTTATTACTGGACTTAGCGGCATCACGACCCTGATGAATTCCGCCATGGGACCGATTCTTGAAAGCCCCTACGGGGAAGAGCTTACTTCTCAGCTATTTCATGAGCTCCAGCTCGTGGCTCAGGCCGAAGGATTTAGCGTTTTTTCCGCTGAGAAAAATATAGGGATCGCTCGGGCCATGGGCTATAAGATGAAGGCGTCTATGCTAAGAGATATGGAAAAGAAGCTGCCCATTGAAGCGGATCATCTACAAGGACAATTCCTTGCATTAGCAGAGAAACACCAACTCTCGGTTCCATTGCTTAAGGTGATCTATAACCGGCTGAAGGTATATGAAATGAACGCTTAACGGGACAAAATACGTAATGGAACACGAAAGGCGACCGCTAGGTCGCCACTTGACTGTCTGTGGTTGCTGATCCTGGTTTGAGGAAGCGATGATAACAAGAAAAACATACAAAGGCGATCCCAAACAGCGCTATCATGCAGTAAAACAAAATAGAAGGTCCATAAACATCATACAAGGTTCCACCAAGGAAAGGCCCTAGCATTCTCCCTGCTGTTGCCGCTCCATTGACAATTCCTTGGAAGATCCCACTCTTTCCTGCTGGAGCAAGCTCCGAAGCAATGGAAGGGACAGCAGGCCAAATCAGAATTTCTCCTAGCGTCATAATAGCCATAGCGACTACGAACCCGGCATAGGCATTCGCTTGAGTAAGGACTGCGAGCGAAACGACGAAGATCAATACACCTACGATCAGCTGTTGACGCAAGGAAGGAAGCAGATGCGTTGTAACATAACCGCTTAGGGGCTGAACAAGAATAATAAGTAACCCATTAAGGGTCCATAACAGACTGTAGGAAGAAAGGGACAAACCAAGCTCATTCATATAAGTGGGAATACTCGTGGACCACTGTACATAGCCAATCCAACAAACCATAAAGCCAAAGCAAAGAAGGACTAGCGCCCCTCTGCCCCTCAGTAGCCCCTTCTCTATTAATCCGTCCATCCTTTGGCCTCTCGCCGGATTCTTATCCCTTGATATTTTAACATTCGGTAAGATTAACCAAATCAGCACCATGAAAAAAACATAGGTCGTACCATTCACCCAAAATACATACTGAAAGGAAGATTGGGCCACGATCCCTCCTAGAGATGAGCCAACCGCCACACCCAGGTTCTGGGTAACATACATTAAGTTGAAGCTTTTTCTTCCGCCTTCAGGCCATAGTCCCCCTGCCAAGGCATACATCACGGGGAATATCATACCCAGGGTAAAGCCCAGAAGGATCATCATGCTTATATAAAAATACCAATCCTGATAAAAAGCCAACGACAGCACAATAGAAGCAGAAGCCGCACTACTAATGATCATCGTAATCTTGCCGCCGATTCGATCATGCAAGTATCCGCCTAAAAGACTTCCTAAAATTCCAGTGCCCGCATGCAGCATTAATATCAAACCTGCCTGTGACATGGATCGCCCTAAAACCTGAGTAATATAAATGGTATTGAGCGGCCATAAAAAAGACATTCCCGCCACATTAATCATCATCCCTAAAGCCAATACCCACAACTTACGAGGATAGTCCATCCACCCCATATTGTTAGCTCCTTGCATTAATTTCGTTCACGCTTACTATTAAACCACAGAATGGCCATCCTCCTTCTTTTTTGATCAATTCATAATAAAAAAAAGAAAGGGTCTACTGACAGGATCGAGCTTTTTGGGGCTCGTGCTGTCCGAATGAGGCTGGGATTCTGACAGGATCGAGCTATTTGTGGCTTGCCCTGTCCAAATGAGGCTTGTATTCTGACAAGATCGAGCCTTTTTCGCCTTGTTCTGTCAGAATCAGCCTTTTATTCTGACAGGATCGAGCCTTTTTCGCCTTGTTCTGTCAGAATGAGGCTTCGAGGATGAACGGGAACTCGCTTTTAAGGGGGATGTAAGTCATGATCAACGCCTCATGATCATCTTCAGCATCAATCTCAACAACTTACCGCGTGATTTTATTTCGTTAAACACAAAAAGAAAAGCGTGATTCAATATGCGAATCGACGCTCCACTTTGCACGCAGTAACCAATCTACATCTATGATTGATCCAGCTTTTCCCATGCTTCTTTTATTTTTCCTTGGTCAAACCCAATAATGACTTCCGAACCGATTCGGAATGTAGGTGTCATATTGGCGCCAAGCCCAATCAGCTCATCTATGTAATCCGGATTCACCCGAATGTCGCGTACTTCTAAAGGAATTTGTTGATCGTTCAGCCAAGCCTTGGCCGTGAAGCAAGGGGGTCAGGTCGGTTGAGAATACATAATGACTCGATTCTGTGACATGTTTTACCCTCCCTTAACCCATTGGATTAATTTGTGAGATAAATTCTTTGGCCTTCTTTTGAACGAAAGCAAAGACTTCACGCTGTTCATCGGTTAAGGCACCGTGTTCTTTCTCAAATTCCGCCTCAAGGTTTTCAATATATCTTGGGAGCATGTCCCCCACCGTATTCAACATTTGCTGCAACATATTCAAATCCATTTGTTCAATACCTCCTTCTCGAAATTGTCTTTACTATATCATGTTACGGAAGCAACATAAAGGGAGGAAAGGCGATTGATTGCTGCAGCCACTTCAAACGGACGAGGAAGAGCCAAATCCCCTGGATGTTTCCCTTTATAGGGAGAAATGATATCTATTCCCTCGTTATCTATTTCCCTAAAGATATGCTCGATGGCTTCTCTTAAAGAAATAGGCTGGGCTTCTACCCGTTGCGCAATCCTCCTTACAATCTGCACGATGGCTCGCGATTGGCTAGGGTCAACAAGTTGCTCCAGGTAACGGAGATTGGCCTTTGCAGTACCGAGTTGAATAAAGTCCATTCCTTTTGCCTCCACCTTTACTTTGGGTCCGCTTATCCGATCAAAGCTTTGTTCGGATAGCGTTCGTAAAGCAAGCTCCCCAAATTTCATTCCTTCTTCCTTCTTACGGGCATTTAAAATTCGGTTGGCAATCTCTTTAGCTATTACAGTGGCATCCTTCGCTTGGTATTCCTCCATCATTACAACACAGTCCGCTACATCAAAATAATCTCCTGAACCCCCAATGACCAAAATCGTGGATATGTGATGCTCATCGTACAAGTGTCTGACCTGGTCGATAAAAGGAGTGATCGGTTCTTTTCCCTTGGATACGAGGGCTTGCATTCGCGCATCGCGAATCATGAAATTGGTGGCGCTTGTATCTTCGTCTATTAACAGCAATTGGCACCCCATTTCAAGTGCCTCCATAATATTGGCTGCTTGAGATGTGCTGCCGCTTGCATCCTCGGTTGAAAATTGCTCTGTATCCTGGCCAAACGGCAAATGGGAGATGAACGGGGAGATATTTACCTTCTCTACTCTTCTTCCATCTTCCGCCCTTACTTTACACGCTGTTTCGTTTGTAATGACAAACTCTCGTCCATCTCCTAAGGTGTGATTGTATACCCCACGTTCAATTGCCTTAAGTAATGTGGATTTTCCATGGTATCCCCCTCCAACAATGAGCGTAACACCAGGCCGGATAGCCATACCTGTAATTGGAAGCTCCCTATGAGGAATTGGTATCGACACGCGAAGAGAATCCGGCGAAAGAAACGGTACTAAGGTATCCCCCTGAAGGGGACGATTACTCCTCCCACTCTCACGCGGCAAGATGGCCCCATCCTGCACAAAGGCCACGTAGCCTTCTCTGTCAAGGTAATCACGTATCGCTCGCTGTTGGTCACACAACTCTAATTGCTTCTTAAGCTTTGCGCGATCGACCTCTAGGATAGCCACTTGGATCAGCGCAGGAAGATCACGGCATAAGGTTTGTATCGCTTGCTTTCCTAGTATGGTTCGGCCTGCTGCCGGAAGGCTGAGGGTAAGACGTACCTCCACGAATTCTTCCTCTACTTTCACTGCTGTGCGCGGCAAAACTTCTTGTCCAGGCTCATCAATCCGGA
>JBEQAI010000238.1:0-5826 GCA_041640415.1 Ammoniphilus sp.
CACCGTTTCTTTCACCCTCCGATCCTTTTCTCTTTATTATAGTATATCACTAGGAATACACGCAAAACGATATCTGTTGTATTTTGTCGGAAGTTTAAATTTTCTAAAAGAAAATGAATAAAACCATTTGATGTTAAGATAATGTAAACGTTACCATATGGAGGGATTTCAATGACATTAGAAATGTTAATCCATGAATTTATTCGAGTCAAACAAGCTCCCCCCTCAACCGCCGATGAACTCTTAGACTTTACCCAGCGATGCTATATCCTCGGAAACCTATCAATCGACCAATATCAGAACCTATTTCATCAGCTCAACCTGCAAGGTGCGACCAAACCTGAATATGTATAAAAAATTGAGGGTGTCCCTACGGGCACCCTCCTTATCATGGCGTGACAAACTTTTGAGTATAGTACTCTCCCTCGATGCCTACCCCCAGCGTTTTGAAATCCTTGTGCAGGATGTTCTTACGATGACCTAAAGAATTCATCCATCCGTGGTGGACCTCAATCGCATCATGATAACCGGCTGCAATATTCTCCCCAGCCGTCCTAAACTTTATGCCTCCCTGTTTTAGCCGATCGAAGGGAGACAAACCAGCTTTTGACATATGATCAAAATAGTCCTGAGTCAGCATATCCAAACTATGCTTTCTGGCTACGGCTGCAGCATGCTCGTTCCAAACGAGTTTAGTTAGCCCCTCCCTGTGCCTTGCTACATTCGCCAAATCAAGCACCTGCGCTTCCAGTCCTTTCTTCACCCTCTGCTCTTCTGCCGGGGTTAATGGGTTGGCTTTCACATTTGGAGCCTGTCCACTGTAGCTCCACTTTAACGCGTAATTCTGACTTTTTACGAGGTATTCCCTTTGTATCATACGAATAGCCGCAACTTTTTCTTCGTCGTGAAGATCAAGATAGAAAATAACCGGTTCTCCATCTAAAAATAAAGGGCGCTCTCGGTGTTGGTTTTCAAGAGAAAAGGCAGCTCCATCGTATTGAAATTGGATTGTGGGCTGATAGGTAAACTGTCTTAACAGCTCCTGCTTGGTGGAGCCTACTTGAATGCCCTTAAACCTCCATGTTGGGGCTGGGGAATAAACATCAACCACTTTTCCCTCTTTTATTCCTACCTGCAGGTATACTTCTAGGTTCTCGTTGTATATCCACCATTCGTACCCTAGTGCACTAGGCTCTTTGCGGGCGGGGGCCCCATGCAGCTCGACCACTTGGTGGGCTTGTTGCCCTAAATAGACCCCATATATCCCCTGATCTGAGACTGTTTGCTTTTTTTGCGGGGCAAGCGAATGAATTAAGATAGTGCTAGTAGCCGAATCCCATCCCACAGTGGCTTGAAGGGACTCACTGACGAAACGAACAGGTACGTAGGTACGATTATGCTTAATTAACGGGCTTGTGTCTAACGCCATTTTTTTGCCGTTAACCATAGCCTCAGGTTGTCCAATGCTCAACTGAATCTTTATGTCATCCTTTTGAATCAAGACCTGCTGTTTAGCTGCATCCCAACTCACGATACCCCCTAGGTACTCTGCAACAAAACGGATGGGCACCATCGTCCGATTGCTGCGTATGTCAATATAAGGAGGGGAATCTGTCATCGTTATGGGCTTGCCATCCACTTGAATATGTACATTCACTTCTTCCGATGGGTTTGCTTTAACACAGGCTGAAAAAGTAAACAGAATGATAAAGGACATTAGAACGCTTATTGGTTTCAAAACCCCACCTCCTATCGTTAAAAAAAGCCTCCCTATTACACACAGGGAGGCAAACTCTCAAACCTAAACTATCCGTTATAGTTTAGTTATTAGATTAGACGCGACCCACTTGAGAAAGTTGCTCTCCGGTGGACAATTATTTCAACTCCTGGAGGGGTATACGCTGGAGGAATCTTGGCCCATCCTCGTTTTCTCATTTTCGTTTTCAGGGTCATGCCAAATGCTAAAGATTCATTCAGAAATTGGACCCACACCGCTCCAACATCGGTTCTGACTGATTGCGACAGACGGAAAGCTTACCCTTACCTTACCCTACCCGATTCTCAATCCGCAGCTTATCCGCCACCATGGCGATGAATTCGCTATTCGTAGGCTTCGCTTTCGAATTGCTTACTGTGTAGCCAAATAACGTACCAATGGAGTCCATATTGCCTCGTGACCAAGCCACCTCGATGGCATGGCGAATCGCCCGTTCCACACGGCTTGCTGTTGTGTTGAATTTCTTAGCAATATCCGGATAAAGAACCTTAGTGATGGAACCAAGAAGCTCCACATCGTTATACACCATCGTGATGGCTTCTCGAAGGTACATATAACCCTTAATATGTGCTGGAACA
The DNA here is from genome assembly GCA_041640415.1 of Ammoniphilus sp. Lineage (GTDB taxonomy): Bacteria > Bacillota > Bacilli > Aneurinibacillales > RAOX-1 > YIM-78166. The sequence continues at coordinate 2,356 of JBEQAI010000238.1, forward strand.
CCAATCTCATGAATGATGGAAGTGATATTCTGATCGAGGGATTTTGTCTTCGTTGCAGCGGTTGGGGTCTTAATTATTGGCTTAAGCGTATAAGTGGTCGTGCTTCCGGCTACTTGACGAATGCGGTTGGCTAATACGTCCATGTCGAATGGCTTCAAGATATAGTAAGAAGCGCCTAATTCTACCGCTTTCTTCGTGACTTCCTCCTGTCCAAACGCTGTAAGCATGATCACCTTTGGCTGATGGCCCGTATCTAGGCTGCGGATATGCTCAAGCACCGCTAAACCGTCCAAATGAGGCATGATAATATCTAAGATGAGTACATCTGGAATTCCATCCCGTTCGAAAATCTTAAAGACCTCGTTTCCGTTAAAGGCGATTCCGGTTACTTCCATGTCTCCTTGACTGTTAATGTATTCCTTTAGTAATTCTGTGAATTCACGATTATCGTCAGCTAATACTACACGAATTGTACTCAAGTCCCCATCTCCCCTTTTAAGTATGAATAAGTATCGGTCTCGTCTCACTGTTTATATTTTTTCGACAAACGCTCAGATATTCCTGCTATTCTGGCGGAAATACAGTAATATTTTTATTACTTTTACTTTTTCGACAAATTCTCTTTACTTTCGTCAAATTGATTTATCATTCATCTGTTCCAATTATAATCTAAAAGCATTATGGTGGCTATGTTCTTCTTTCTCTTCATCTTATGCATTTAATAACCCAAAAAAAACTCAAGGCGCAAATTAACCGGCCTTGAGTTTCTTTTGATTATAAATGTCTATCCCCGCATCTTGCAGCATCCATTCGATAAACAACCCATATCCTGAAGTCGGGTCATTAACAAATACATGAGTGACCGCTCCGACAAGTCGCCCCTTTTGAATAATGGGACTGCCACTCATTCCTTGCACAATCCCACCAGTTTTCTCCAGTAGCCTAGGATCCGTAACCTTTATTATCATCCCCTTTGTGGCTGGAAAGCGTTGTTGTATGACATTCACTATCTCAATATCAAATTTTTCTACTTTCTGTCCATCCACAACGGTTAGGATTTGAGCCGGACCTTCTTCTACCTGTTCGGTAAGTGCGATTGGAAGGGGTTCATTCACAAGATTGTTATCTGGATACTTGTCCATCTTCCCAAATATCCCGAATGGAGTATTTTTCGTGATATTGCCCAGCTTCTCTTTTTCATTCTGGAAAATCGCAAACTTTTCGCCGGGAGCCCCATTCATTCCTTTTTCGATTGAGGTGACTCGCGATTGCACCACATGGCCATCCCCAACAACGATTGGCTTACCTGTATCAATGTCAGAGATAACATGACCTAGTGCACCGTATCTTTTACTCTTGGGATCATAGAAGGTCAACGTTCCAACTCCTGCTGCGCTATCACGAATATAAAGCCCCATCCTATAGGCTTTTTCCTTCGCATCATGCACAGGCGTCAGCTGAACTTCCAACTTTTCCTCTCCCCGCGCGACCAAGAGACTCAGAGTTTGGTTTTTCTCTCCCGCTTCCTTAACAAGCTTGCCAACCTCTTCAATGTCATTAATGAACATGCCGTTGATCTTCAGGATCATATCTCCTACTCGGATCTTCGCTAGCTCTCCAGGTGAGATCTTTTCAGTCCCTGTATCGACCAGATGGTGACCCACCACGAGAACCCCGGCTGTTTGCAGCTGCACTCCAATCGACTGACCTCCAGGATAAACCTTGAACTCATCGAGCACATTTACTTTTACGGTCTTGATCGGAACATTTCCGACCTTGAGCTGAAGTTCGGTTTCTCCGCTTTGCTTGGAGTTGATTGTGACCGGCGAGCTAAAGTCGATGTTCGCCTCAATTCCTGAGGTGCCATTTATATCTACGACATTCGGATTGCTTGCTGCAATGGAGCCAGTAACCGGCATGGAGAGTCTCAACTGTTCAATAGATCCCTGAAACAGGCGAATTTCATCAGGAAGAGAGGCAAAATCCTGAAAAGGTGTGGAAAAAACAGCACAAATGGATAATACTAATAAAAGAAACCCAAGCCATTTTTTCTTAACTTGTTGCGTCAACGGGTATCACACTCCTACTTTCCCCTACCTACACCTCCATCGTGACTGTATCTATAATCTTGCCCTAGCCAACGCCATTTATAACCCCAAATCGCATCCAAATCAAAAGGAATCCCTGGAAAGAGGGATTCCTTTTCAATTTTAGTACGCATATATTTTTTCCTTGCTTTGTTTAGCTAGCTTGAGCATTTCTTTTGCATGGTTGCGTGTGGTATTGGTTACCTCCACCCCCCCCAGCAAGCGGGCCAATTCATTAACACGCTCATCTTTATCTAAGTGATGAACATGGGTCTGTGTTTCCGTTTCGGTGGCATGCTTCGAAATGAAGAAATGAGCATCTGCCATACAGGCCATTTGCGGTAAGTGCGTAATGCAGAGGACTTGCTTGTTTTGAGATACCGTCACCAGCTTTTCTGCGATAGCTTGAGCTGCGCGCCCGCTGACTCCCGTATCCACTTCATCAAAAATCAAGGTTCCAATCGGTTCCAAATTAGCCAAAATCGCTTTCATCCCGAGCATGATACGAGAAAGCTCCCCGCCAGAGGCAATTTTAGCGACTGGACGCAACGGCTCACCTGGATTCGGAGAGATCATAAATTCTACGTCGTCTATCCCGCTCTCTTTCGCTTTTACTTTCGTTCCATTCACCTCTATGCCTTGGGCGTCTTCGACTTGTCGAATTTGAATTGAAAATTTGGCTTTTTCCATATGGAGGTCTTTTAATTGTTCTTCTATTTTTTCGCTTAAACGCTGGGCGGTAAGGAGTCGCTGGGAAGTAAGCTCCATAGCCTCGATAGCGAGGTCCTGGGCCAACTCTCGAACTCTCTGCTTTAAGCCTTCCATTCGCTGCTCCCGGTTGACAATCGTGTCGAGCTCATCCTCAATAGAGGCTGCATGCTCCAGAATTTCTTCCACACTTCGCCCATACTTGCGCTTTAGCCGTTGAATCTCGCTTAGGCGATCTTCAATCTCCTGCAATCGGTAGGGATCAAACTCTAACCCCTCACGATAAGAACGCAGCGATCTAGCAACTTCCTCTAGCTGAAAAAAAACGGATTCTAGTTGTCCTTGCACTTGACTAAGCTGCTCATCATAGCCGGAGACAGTCTCAAGATGAGATAAGGCCAAACCCACCCAATCTAAAGACGCTTGTTCGCCTGTGAGAGCGATATAGGCATCATCGACGCCCTTATAGAGCTTCTCACCATTGGCTAAGCGATTTTTCTCCTTCGTCAGCTCTTCATCCTCTAGTGGCTGAAGATCCGCTTCTGTTATTTCTTGCAGCTGAAAGGAAAGCATATCTTGCCTTTGTGCCATATGCTGCTCGTTTTTAGCAAATTTAATATATTCTGCGCGCGCCGTCTTATAGTCGCGGTAAACGGAAAAATATTCATCCTTGCAC
>JBEQAI010000239.1:0-5813 GCA_041640415.1 Ammoniphilus sp.
ATAAATATGGATGAACTCAACCGTGATCGGGTAGGTGTATATATAGGTTCAGGAATCGGGGGGCTTGGCACCTTCGAGGATCAACATCGTACCTTGATGGAAAAAGGACCTAAACGCGTTAGTCCATTTTTCATTCCGATGATGATTGCCAATATGGGCTCTGGTCAGGTATCCATCGCTTTGGGAGCTAAAGGGCCTAACAGTGCCGCAGTAACCGCTTGTGCGACGGGTACGAATTCCATCGGCGACGCGTTCAAGATCATCCAGCGGGGAGAAGCAGACGTGATGTTCGCTGGAGGATCTGAGGCTACAATTCGACCAACGGGACTTGCTGGATTTTGTTCAGCGAAAGCAATGTCTACTCGCAATGATGAACCGCAAAAAGCAAGCCGGCCGTTTGACTTAGATCGAGATGGATTTGTTATGGGAGAGGGCTCTGGGGTCTTGGTCCTGGAATCTCTTGAACATGCGAAGAAGCGTGGAGCCACCATCTTAGCCGAGATTGTGGGATATGGCATGAGCGGAGATGCCCACCACTTAACCATGCCGGCACCGGAAGGAGAAGGGGCTGCACGATGCATGACAATGGCCATCCGAGATGCAGGGATTGCTCCAGATCAAATCGATTATATTAATGCTCATGGTACCTCAACCGAATACAATGATAAGTTTGAGACGATGGCGATTAAAACCGCTCTTGGCGAGCATGCCTATAAAGTGGCAATCAGTTCGACTAAATCCATGACTGGACATTTGTTAGGGGCAGCAGGTGCAGTGGAAGCGATAGCCTGTGTACTGGCTATCCGCGATCAAACCCTTCCTCCGACCATTAACTACGAGACGCCTGATCCGGAATGTGATCTAGATTATGTTCCGAATGTCCCGCGTAAGGCCAAAGTGGATATCACATTATCCAATTCCTTGGGCTTCGGGGGTCACAATGCAACCATTATCATCAAAAAGTTTGAAGAGTAACTCCTTAGGTGGATAGACGTGGACTTTCAAAAATTACAAAACACTATCGGTATTCAATTTAATAATGAGAAGTTGCTGCGCCAGGCTTTTACTCACTCTTCTTATGTGAATGAACATCGCGGGAAGCCTTACCAAGACAACGAGCGCTTGGAGTTTTTGGGTGATGCCGTTCTTGAACTGACCGTATCCCAATTTCTCTTTACACACTTCCCTAAGATGTCCGAAGGGGAGATGACAAAGCTTCGTGCTGCTATTGTGTGTGAGCCTTCCCTGGTTCGTTTTGCCGAATCTTTAGAGTTCGGGAAAACGGTCTTGTTAGGAAAAGGAGAAGAGATGACCGGCGGAAGACAAAGACCTGCTCTATTAGCGGATGTATTCGAAGCTTTTATCGGCGCTCTCTATCTAGACCAGGGCTTGCCCAAGGTGTTTGCGTTTCTCGAGCAGTTTGTTTTCCCTTCGGTTGACCGTGGGGAGTTTATGAAGACGACAGATTATAAATCTCAGCTTCAGGAGCATGTTCAGCACGATAATCTTGGAGAGATATCGTACCGCATCATTGAAGAGAAAGGCCCGGCTCATAACCGGGAATTCGTTTCCGAAGTGCTCCTGAACGGTGCCTCCATGGGAACGGGTAGAGGCCGCTCAAAAAAAGAAGCGGAACAGCATGCTGCAGCTGTCGCGATCGAAAAACTGGGGATCAAACGTAAATGAAGAGGGAGAGGTCGAGATGTTGCATCGAAGAATAGCCCTATTCGTGCCTCACCAAGGTTGTCCGAAGGATTGCGTGTTTTGCAACCAGTCCCGAATTACCGGCCAGAAGAGGGAGGACCGGCTTACGGAGGAACAGGTTCGACGGACGATTGAAGAGCATCGTGCGACCATACCTCCGGACGCTTTTGTCGAGATCGCTTATTTCGGTGGGAGCTTTACGGGACTTCCTCGTTCCTATCAGAAGATGCTACTTGAAGTAGCAAAGGAATACATTGACGCAGGCGTAGTACAGGGCATTCGATTTTCTACGCGGCCCGACTATATTACGGATGCTATCATGGAGTTCTTAATTCAATATGGGGTTACTACCATCGAGCTGGGGACGCAATCGCTTGATGACACGGTTCTGGAGCTTTCCCAGCGCGGACACTCGGCAGCTCAAGTGAAAAAAGCGGTAGAGACGATACGCAAGTATCCAGATATCGAAGTAGGTCTTCAGCTTCTTCCTGGACTTCCGGGAGATTCAAAAGAGCTAGTGATGGAAACCGTGCAAAAGGCGATCTCGCTGCAACCTGATTTTGTTCGGATTTATCCCGCCCTTGTCATTGCAGGGACCGAATTGGAATGGCTGTTTCAGACAAAGCAGTATGTTCCTCTCACTTTAGAAGAGGCGATCGATATGGTTGCGGACATGTGGGTAGAGTTTATGCAAGCGGACATCCCTGTGATTCGAATAGGATTGCATTCATCTGAGGATCTCCGGACAGAAGGGACGATTATCGCTGGACCCTTCCACCCTTCTTTTCGACAGCTTGTAGAAGCTAAGCTATATGCAGATTTACTTGACCTCGTTAAACGAGAGGTAGACCTTAAAGAAATCCAAAAAGTAACCCTTCATCCAGCGGATGAAACCGCTCTTCGCGGACAAAAGGGAGCGAATTGGAAGGGCTTTGTCAGGCTATGCTCCCCTCACGTTCCTTTGTTGGACTTTAACCCATCCATCAACCGTCACACGATTGAAGTTAGTATGAAGGACGGCCGGGTTATTTCATATCACTTGACTGCCTTAGCAGGTACAGAATCCAGTTTTCTCTAAGCTGGGTTCTTTGTCTTTTTTCACGCAAAGTATGATAAAATAATCAAGTCCAACGAAGAGTTCATCTATGGCTCGAGCATCTGAGAGATTACATACAGGGTAGGGGGAAGGAACATGTACTTAAAACGCCTAGAGTTAATAGGCTTTAAATCCTTTGCCAACCGGACGGAACTGGAGTTTGTACCAGGAGTAACGGCCGTGGTAGGGCCGAATGGAAGCGGAAAAAGCAATATCTCCGATTCGATTCGCTGGGTCTTAGGCGAGCAGAGCGCGAAGTCCCTGCGTGGCAGTAAAATGGAAGACATCATCTTTGCTGGCAGCGACACTCGCAAACCAGTGAATTACTGCGAAGTATCCTTAACCTTAGATAATTCGGATCATACGCTGAAGATCGATTATAGCGAGGTCACGATTACGCGACGAGTGTATCGTTCCGGTGACAGTGAATATTACATAAATAAGCAGTCTTGCCGACTTCGGGATATTGTAGAATTGTTTATGGATACAGGGGTAGGAAAAGAGGCTTACTCGATTATCGGTCAGGGACGGATAGAGGAGATTCTCAGTACGAAGTCGGAAGACAGACGCGGAATATTCGAGGAAGCTGCCGGAATCGTAAAGTATAAGGCACGCAAAAAAGAAGCGGAAAAAAAGCTAGACGATACCGAGGCGAATCTGGTACGGATAGCGGATATTATTGCTGAGATCTCCGAGCAAATAGGCCCTTTAAAGGAACAAGCGGAGAAGGCGACTCATTATCTTTCCTTAAAGGAAAACTTAAAAGAACAAGAAATGGGTCTATACGTCTATCAAATAGAAGAGTTAAATCAATCATGGAATGAAACCAAGAAGCTCGTTTTGCAATTGAAAGAACAGCATACCGTTCAATCTTCTTCACTCAGCTCCACAGATGCCCAGCTGTCCAGCTGGCGATGGAAGATGAACGAGCAAGATCAGGCGCTAGAAGAGTGGCAAGTCAAGCTATTAAACGTCAGCGAAGAAGTGGAAAAGACAGAAGGTAAGCGCGAAGTATTAAAAGAGCGCAAAAAGAATGTAAGGGAAAATCATAAGCTAACGAAAGAAAAGCAGGTGCAGCTCAGTGCTCGCATGGAGGAGCTAACCCGTCAGATTTCCATTGAAGAGGAGCATTTGACTAGCCTTCAAGCGGAAGAAAAGCTCGTTCAACAAGAGCTGAAAAAACAAGAAGGACTCCTGCAGGATGTAACGAAGGGCTTAGAAACAGATGTCGAGCAGCTGAAAAGCGACTATATTGAGCTACTGAATCGGGTAGCCTCTACCAAAAATGACTTGAGACATTGTCAGCAGGCGATGGAAACGGCAGGGAAGAGAATGCAAAAGCTTCAGGAACAGCTTGACTCCCTCTATGAAGAACAACAGCAGCTCTCGGCCAAGAAAGGGCAGACCGAAGAGGAAGTGACCGCTACCGTTTCCGCCCTAGAGAACTGTTTGACCGAGTATAAGGCGCTTGCCGGAAGCTATAAAGAAATGCAGGATAAGCGAGATCAGCAATCTCAAACCATTCGAAAGCTAGAACAAAAGTTAGAGTCGATTTCCTCGCGCCGAGACGTTTTGCAAGAAATGCAATCGGCCTTTACCGGTTTCATGCAAGGGGTCAAGGAAATTTTGAAGGCACGCGAAAATGGCTTTTCTGGCATTCATGGGGCGGTGGCCGAGCTAGTTACGGTTCCTACGCAATATGAGACTGCCCTAGAAGTGGCATTAGGCGGAGCGCTTCAGCACGTGGTGGTAGAGGATGAAGAATCCGGACGAAAAGCAATCCAATGGCTTAAAGAGAAGCGATTGGGACGAGCAACCTTTCTTCCTCTTGACGTGATCCGATCCCGGAGAATCTCATCTCAGGATGAGTCCATGCTTCGTCAGCAAAAAGGCATGGTAGGTATTGCGTCTGATCTTGTTCAATGCGAGAAAACGTATCGGCATGTCGTCGAAAATCTTCTGGGGTCTGTCATTGTGACCGAGTCATTAGAACAAGCAAACCAGGCGGCCCGAAAAACCGGATACCGCTACCGTTTTGTTACGGTTGAGGGCGATGTAGTGAATCCAGGTGGAGCCATGACCGGTGGAACGGTTCAGCAGAAGAGCACCAATCTCCTAGGGCGAAACCGTCAATTGGAAGAACTCGAGCTCGCTTTACAAGAAGGCTCCTCACAGAAGGCCTATCTAGTGGAAGACTTACTGAAGTTGGATCAAGAAATTGCCGCTCTGAAGACCAAGGAAGACGAACTGAGAAGACTTGGTGAGCAGTATCGGTTGCAAGAACAGGCAGCAAAAAATAAGCTGAATCAGGTTCAAGTCGAAAGCCGCAATCAAGCCGACCGCTTGAAGATGATCCAGCAAGAGCTAGCCAGCGCTAATGCTGAAGTTACTGAGCTTCAAGAAAAAGAAGATCAGCTAAAGCAGCTATTGGAAGACTGGGCGAAAGAAGAGCTTCAATACAAGCAGCAGATCAGTGACATTGAGGCTCATCGCAACCAGCTTCAGCATAGTAAGGAAGAGTTCTCCGGTGTGATCACAGAATTAAAGGTCAAGTCAGCCGAGCTACGCAAGCAGCAAGAGTCTGTCCTTACGATTATCCAAAGAGTCAAAGAAGAGTATCATACGGTTCAAACCGAATGGAAAAGCGGAGAGGAGTATCTCAGGAATCTAGCCGATTTAATAGAAGGAAATCTCGATGGCGAAGAACAGCTTGATCGGATGATTCAGGAGTACCGCAAGGAAAAGGAGGGGATCGGCCAGCAGATCCTACTTCTGAAAAAGGATCGCACGGAAACGATGCAGCACATTGACAAGTTTGAGTCAGAGGCGAAGGTTAGCCGGAAACAGCTAAAGGAGCTCGAAGACCGTCTTCACAAAGAAGAAATGAAGGCAGGCCGCTACGATGTGGAGCTAGATAATGTGCTGCAGAAGCTCCAGGAAGATTATGAGCTCTCTTATGAAGTGGCAAAGGAATTGGTCGAACTACCGGAGAATCCGAAGGAAACGGAAGAGA
>JBEQAI010000240.1:0-5761 GCA_041640415.1 Ammoniphilus sp.
TCAACAAATTTCCACTTTCGAAATCAGCGCCACGGGAGATTTGGGCCTTCATAATCTTGTCCGTTTCCTCAATCAGCGTTGGAATGAACCGAAGAGCAATCGACATCATCATCGCTAGCTCATGGGCCGGAAAACCGAACCGTGCGAGCGGCTGGAACAGCCTTTCGATTCCATCCGTTAAATCAATCGGAGAGGTCGTCAGCGTCAACAGGGATGCCATCAAAATGAGCAGGATAAGTCGCAAGGCAATGGAAATGGCCTGCTTTACCCCCTCTTCATGGATCTCAATCCACTTCCACGTGTACCACACCTCTCCTCCTTTGGTCATGAAGAGATGAATAATAACGGTAAATAGTATAATCCAGATAATGGCCCGTAAACTGCGCAATAGATATCCTGGAGAAATCCCAGACACCACAATAGAAAGCAGCACAAAGCCAATCAACAGGCCATAGGTGGCCGGCTCCTTGGCCCAGAACACGATCCCTACAAAAAACACAACAAAGAGCAGCTTGGCTCGAGGGTCCAAGCGGTGAACGAATGACGAGCCAGGGATAAATTGACCGATGGGGATTTGCGTGAGAAAATTCATCGCTTCGCCACCTTTCGTCGTTTCATCAGCTCCTGCTCTAGCTGTTCCATGGTGAAAATATTCGTGGGCAGGGGCTGATCTAGCTTTTCATTCAACTGGAGAATAAACTGCGTAATATCCGGAAGATCCAAACCTACTTCTTGAATCGCCGCCCCCTGCTGAAACACTTCCGCTGGAGTCCCTTGAAGATAGACGCCTCCGTCCTTCATCACAATAATCTGATCGGCATAACGTGCGGCATCCTCCATATTGTGGGTGACGAGAATCGTTGTCCAATCCTCTTGCTGGTGCATGCGATACAAGCGTTGCAAAATCTCTTTTTTCCCATGGGGGTCTAGACCCGCTGTAGGCTCGTCTAGAACAAGTACCTGCGGCTGGAGCACCAATACCCCGGCGAGAGCCACACGCCTCTTCTGACCACCACTGAGCGCGAAGGGAGATAGATCCTTGAAGACCTCATAATCCAAATCCACAAGCTTCATCGCATCCTTTACACGGGCACGAATCAAATCTTCAGGCAAGTCAAAGTTGAGCGGTCCATATTGAATGTCTTTCTCCACGGTTTCTTCGAAAAGCTGATATTCCGGATATTGGAAAACAAGACCGACCTTGCGGCGCAGCTCCCTTAGATTTTGTTTCTTGTTATTCGTAATGACGGTCTTCCCTACATGAACCTCACCTGTTGTAGGTCGCAGTAAACCATTAAAATGCTGAACCAGGGTGGACTTCCCTGAACCGGTTTGACCGATGATGGCGGTGAAGCTACGCGTTGGAATATGCAGGTTAATGGGCTGGAGGGCTTGACGCTCAAAGGGGGTTCCTTTGCCATAGACATGGGTTAAGTTCTTTACAATAAGGTCCATAGTCGCTCCACCAACTGTCTGGAATGCCAAACCTCATCCTCAATCGCGAACCCGCGCTTACGCAGACGCGAGGCCAACTCGACGGAAAAAGGCACATCCAGGCCGATTTTTTTCAACACCTCAACCTGCTGAAAGATCTCACGCGGTGTCCCCTGCATCAGAACCTCTCCCGCATTCATGACCACCACACGATCAGAAGACAGGGCTTCTTCCAAATAGTGCGTAATATTAACCACCGTAATCCCTTCTTCTCGCAGCTGGCTTACGGTTTGGATCACTTCTTTTCGACCTTGAGGGTCGAGCATGGCTGTACTTTCGTCTAATACTATCAGCTTAGGACGCATAGCTAACACACCCGCAATCCCTACCCGCTGTTTCTGACCACCCGACAAGCGGTGGGGCTCTCGATCCCGATACTCCCACATCCCCACATGCCGAAGAGCCTGTTCGATTCTCCCCATCATCTCCTCACGAGGAACACCTAGGTTCTCCAACCCAAACGCCACATCATCCAGCACCGTTGGGGCAACAAACTGGTTATCTGGGTTTTGAAACACCATACCTACACGTTGGCGAATCTTCCAGATCTCCTGTTGATTTTTCGTATCCAGGCCATCGACCCACACCGTCCCTTGCCTGGGCTGGTACAAGCCATTCATATGCTTAGCCAGCGTGGACTTACCGGACCCATTGTGGCCGATAATTGTCAGAAATTCACCCTCGTAAATGGTCAGATCTATACCCTTTAATATATTGACTTCCGGTTGATTAGGAAAAGAAAAATACACCTGCTCGAAGCGAATCATCGGAAATCATTCCCCTCTTTACTGATACAAAAAAAAGGGCATAGAATCAGAACCAAGGTACCCCTTTGTTCTGCCCCACCCTTTTTGTTCGATCGATTATACAAGCTCCAAATAAACCATTGGTGCGCCGTCTCCACGACGAGGACCAAGCTTAAGGATGCGAGTGTAGCCACCGTTGCGCTCGTTGTAACGAGGAGCGATGTCATCGAATAGTTTTTGGACAGCATTTTGTCCGGATTCCACATTAGCCACTTCAGCGCGAACGAATGCTGCTACTTGACGGCGAGCATGAAGATCTCCGCGACGAGCTAATGTGATTAATTTTTCAGCGATAGAACGAACTTCTTTCGCCTTGGTTTCAGTGGTTTCAATACGCTCATTTATGATCAAATCCGTCACGAGGTCACGGAATAATGCTTTACGAGCGGAAGACCTACGGCCTAACTTAGAGTATGCCATTTAGATTCCCTCCCTTTTACTTGTGAACTAATCATCTTGTCGTAGGGAAAGACCAAGTTCGGCAAGCTTTTCTTGTACTTCCTCCAACGACTTACGTCCAAGATTGCGGACTTTCATCATGTCTTCTTCCGTTTTCATGGTCAGCTCTTGAACGCTGTTAATACCTGCCCGCTTCAAGCAGTTATAAGAACGAACAGAAAGATCGAGTTCTTCGATCGTCATCTCGAGAACTTTTTCCTTTTTATCCTCTTCTTTTTCCACCATGATTTCAGCGTCTTTTGCCTCGTCGGTCAACCCGATGAACAAGTTTAAGTGCTCATTCAAGATTTTCGCTCCAAGACTCACGGCTTCTTCAGGGCGGGTGCTGCCATCTGTCCAAACTTCAAGCGTCAATTTATCGTAGTTCGTCACTTGACCCACACGAGTATTTTCCACTTGGTAGTTTACACGAGAAATCGGCGTATAGATCGAGTCGATAGCGATAACCCCGATTGGCTGATCTGCATCTTTATTCAAGTCAGCAGACACATAGCCGCGGCCGCGATTGGCCTTCAAGCGAATGTGCAAACGGGCATCATCTTCTAACGTAGCGATGTGTAGATCTGGATTCAAGATTTCCACGTCACTATCTGCACGGATATCTCCAGCTTTCACCTCACCAATGCCTTCGGCATCAATTTCAAGGTACTTGATTTCATCGGAATGAATCTTCAAGGATAGCTGTTTGATATTAAGGATGATTTGAGTGGTATCTTCCACTACACCCTCAATCGTAGAGAACTCATGCAACACTCCATCAATCTGCACGCTCGTGACAGCGGCGCCTGGTAGAGAAGAAAGAAGAATCCGACGCAAGGAGTTACCTAACGTTGTTCCATAACCACGTTCTAGCGGTTCAACGACAAACCTCCCGTAGGTCGCATTGTCATTGACTTCTACAACTTCTATCTTAGGCTTTTCTATTTCGATCATATCCAAACCCTCCTTCAAACGTCGAAAATTCCGGAAGCGAAGTCCGGGGACCTCAACAAGGCAAGGATCCAAAAGCCTGCCTCACAACCGGAATTCCCCTTTGGCGGTTACCAAAAGTGTATCGCAACCTTAAGTTTGTTACCCGTTCTCATGCATTTTATTTTGGTAAAATGCACTACTTGAATCCAGTATAAACCGAGAACGTATCTTTTAAACTTCTAACTTGCGAAAAAATCCGCCAGATTAGACACGACGACGTTTTGGTGGGCGGCAACCATTGTGTGGGATCGGAGTAACGTCTTTGATCATGTTAACTTCTAATCCAGCCGCTTGCAAAGAACGGATAGCAGCTTCACGACCAGCTCCAGGTCCTTTAACCGTAACTTCAACAGCCTTCATGCCATGCTCCATAGCTACTCTTGCAGCTTGCTCAGCAGCCATTTGTGCAGCGAAAGGAGTGCTCTTACGGGAACCTTTGAAGCCTAATCCACCCGCGCTTGCCCAAGAAATCGTGTTACCATGAGGATCAGTAATAGTCACGATCGTATTGTTGAACGTAGAACGGATATGAGCTACGCCAGATTCAATATTTTTTCTGTCACGACGCTTGGTGCGAGTAACAACATTTTTTCTTTTCGCCATCTATCTAGTACCTCCTTTACTTCTTCTTATTCGCAACGGTACGACGAGGACCTTTACGAGTTCTTGCATTCGTTTTGGAACGTTGTCCGCGTACAGGCAATCCACGACGGTGGCGGATTCCACGGTAAGAACCGATTTCGATTAAACGCTTGATGTTAAGAGAGATTTCACGACGAAGATCCCCTTCCACCTTCACGTTCTTGTCGATGAATTCACGAAGCTTCGCTACTTCATCTTCTGTCAAGTCACGAACACGAGTATTCTCGTTGATTCCAGCTGCTTCACGGATTTGTTTTGCAGTTGGGCGTCCGATACCGAAAATATATGTTAATGCGATTTCCACGCGCTTTTCACGTGGTAAGTCAACTCCCGCGATACGGGCCATACGTTGACACCTCCTTCAGTATTATCCTTGTCTTTGCTTATGCTTTGGGTTTTCACAAATAACCATTACTTTGCCTTTGCGACGAATGATCTTGCACTTTTCGCAAATAGGCTTAACGGATGGTCTTACCTTCACGTTGATAACCTCCTATATCGCCCCTGCTATACGTTCGGGAGCAATTGTTGTGCCGCAAGCGGCGCTCCTATTTGTAACGATACGTGATTCGACCTCTGGTTAAATCGTAAGGAGAAAGTTCTACGGTCACCTTATCTCCTGGTAGAATACGGATGAAGTGCATACGGATCTTTCCGGATACGTGGGCTAGGATCTTATGTCCGTTTTCTAGTTCCACTCTAAACATCGCGTTAGGCAGCGGTTCAATAACCGTACCTTCCACTTCGATTACGTCTTCTTTAGCCATAGAGCAGTCACTCTCCTTTGCTTTGTACTTCCATATGTTGATCAAGAAACTTATTCAATGCATATCTCAACTTGCTGTTGGTTACTCTCCCTGTATCGAGAAGGCTTTGACGCACTTCTTGAGATACGTAATCCATAAATATCAAGTGAAGGACATTTTTCTTTTTGGGACGATCAAATTTTCGTTTGTCCCCATCCGCAACAAGGACATATCGATCATCTAATTGTTTAATGATGAACGCAAACTTCTGTTCATCCCGCCCCTTCAAGATTTGCACCACTTGACCGATACACGACGGCGTCTCGGAATCTTTCACCATGGATCACCCTTAGGGCTTTGTCAAAATCTCATAGCCATCGTCCGTAATGGCAATGGTATGTTCATAGTGAGCGCACAAAGAGTTGTCAACCGTTACGACTGTCCAATTATCTTCTAGTGTGCGAACATATCGTTCACCTGCATTCACCATAGGCTCTATGGCAAGCACCATACCCGGTTTCAATCGTGGACCTCTACCTGGGGGCCCATAGTTCGGGATCTGGGGATCTTCATGAAGGTTACGTCCAATACCATGCCCCACGTACTCTCTTACGATGGATAAGCCTTGAGCCTCTACATACG
>JBEQAI010000241.1:0-5721 GCA_041640415.1 Ammoniphilus sp.
AGAACAAAGTAATCTTATCTCATCGAGCGGTTCTAGAGGAAGAAGTAAACCAAGCGAAGAAAAAGATTTATGACGAAATCCGAGTGGGCGAGGTTATTGAAGGAACCGTCCAGCGTTTAACTGACTTTGGCGCTTTTGTTGACGTTGGCGGCGTAGATGGATTAGTTCACATTTCGGAATTAGCTTGGGGACGCGTCGATAAGCCGTCTGACGTGGTCAGCGAGGGCGATAAAGTAAAAGTTAAAGTTCTTAAAGTCGATCGCGATGGAGAGCGTATTAGCTTGAGTATGAAGGAAGCGCAACCCGGACCTTGGGAAACGGCTAGCGCACAATTAAAAGCCGGCAGTGTAGTTACCGGAACGGTTAAGCGCTTGGTAAGCTTTGGAGCTTTTGTAGAGGTGGCACCAGGAGTTGAAGGTCTTGTACACATTTCTCAGATCTCCAACCGCCATATCGGAAACCCTGCAGAGGTCCTTCAAGAAGGCCAAGAAGTTCAAGTTAAAGTCTTGGATCTAAATACCGCTGAACAGCGCATCAGCTTGTCAATCCGTGAAGTTGAGGAAGAGACGCAAGCAAAAGCTGCAAAGAAAGAATTAGCCAATTATGAAGCGGAACAAGGCGGCATGGGGATTACCATTGCCGATCGCCTTGGAGACCTAGCTAAAAAATTAAAATCTTAAAATGAGGGCAAACGAGTATGCAGAGGACATCACGAAAGAACGATCACATCAAATATGCGATTGAGACCGGGCAAAGTGGTCATCATGGTTTTGAAGATGTGAGATTCGTCCATAACTGCATTCCCCAATCCCTTGTTTCCAACATAACCCTGGATACAACAATCGGCGGACTTTCTTTAAGTTCGCCGATTGTTATTAATGCTATGACAGGCGGTGCGAAAGAGACCTCTATCATTAATGAGAAATTGGCACTCTTGGCACATCGAGCTCACCTGGCTATGGCGGTCGGGTCTCAGATGGCTGCCCTGAAGGACCCAACTGTACGTGGTACCTATGAAATCGTAAGAAAAGTGAATCCAACGGGAGTTATTTTTGCGAATCTGGGCGCAGAGGCTACTCCTGCACAAGCGCTTTCAGCTGTGGAGATGATTGAAGCCAATGGCTTGCAGATCCATTTAAACGTCATTCAGGAGCTGGTCATGCCTGAAGGAGACCGCGATTTTAGAGGGGTTCTCGAACGGATTCAGGCGATTGTCGAGGCAGTTAAATGCCCGGTGATTGTCAAGGAAGTTGGTTTTGGAATGGCTCGTGAATCCGTTTCGAAATTGCTTGCGACAGGCATTTCAGGAATCGATGTTGGAGGATCTGGGGGAACGAACTTTGCTCGCATTGAAAATGCCAGACGCAAGGTTCCTGTAGATATGTTTAATGACTGGGGCATGACTACCGTGCAGAGTCTCCTTGAAGTTTCATGCTTTTTAGGCAAAACAGACATCATGGCTACTGGTGGAATCCAAAACGGAATGGAAGTGGCAAAGGCTATATCCTTAGGGGCATCTACGGTTGGTATGGCTGGATTCTTTCTGCGGTTAATTACAGAGTGTAGTGAAGCAGAGAGCCTGTCAGCAACTGAAGCTTTGCAAGAGCAGCTGCGGTTGGTTATGACAGCTCTAGGAGCTGAAAATATTGGCCAGCTACGTCAGTGCCCCCTTGTTATTTCAGGTGAATCTTATCATTGGTCGAAGATGCGTGGAATTGACTGCAGTTTGTTCAGTAGAAGAACTTAAAGAAAACTAGCCTGGCTACAAACGAGTTGCCCTTGGGCAGATAAAGGACCTATATCTCTTATAGGTTCTTATCTGCTAATGTAAAAGGCGAATCCAATTGGATTCGCCTTTCATTTGTTGGTTAGGCTTTAAGTGGGCGGATCTTACCGCTGCCTAGCTTAATGAAGAAGTTTCCCTCCCCATTTTTCAGCAATTTAATCCCCATTAAATTAATAACTGTCGTGTAAAACGCCATTCTTGCTTTCACCTCCTTCTCCATTTTATGAGGAATGGTTCAAGTCCTATTCCCATACAATTATTTCCTTTTGCATTTTCTTTTATGTTTTTGTTGGATAGGTAAATACTAATTCAAGAGAAGTTAGGTATGAAATCAGCGAGGAGGATATTCATGGGTAAACAAAGCTTTTACCGTTTGTTGGCTTTACTCCTCTTAGTTCCCTTGCTGTTAGGGCAACCAGGAGATAGTTTAGCTGCTGGGGGTAGGTTGAAGATTCCGGATTCTGTAAAGGATATATCCAGGCAAAATACGTATCCCAATCCAAGTACGGATCCTGAATATGTCCAGCCTAGTTCAACCACCCTTGAACTGTTTAAAACAACAAATTATGAGATCGAAAATCCCAATTTAATTCGACTGCTTAACGAAACGACTATCCACCCTTCTAAGCTTGCTATTGGTTTTCGGGCAAACATATATCTAGGTAATTGGGCTCTCAATTATGAATCAAAGGAGACCTCCGTTAACTGGGAATACAAGCAGGCTAATCTGAATAAGCTGGACAATCGCGGAGGAAGAGAAACCTCTGAACTAACGTATGAGCAGCAAGAAGAATTTACGGCAGTGGGTGGACTTACTACCGACGTATTATCGGAAGAGGATGTAAGAAAGCTTATGATTGCGGCAGCCAAGCAGAACACGGGACTCAACCTTGCCTTCGAAAGCACGGTAGGAAAAGGAACCAAGCAGGAAACGATTATGCGAGTGCCCGCTAAAAAAATTGGTTATCTTCAAGCCTATGTTCCAGCTGCTAGTGAACGCGGGAATATTACGTATGGTGAAGTATACCTAAACATACAAGGCAGTGAAAAAAAATTAATCATTAAAAATGTTACCCATAAAGGAGTCGGAGCTTGGATCCCCGTACAAGATAAGCTATCCTTTAAGTACTCTTTGTCTGATCACCCGAAAACGAATCAACCATAGTGCTAGGAAAGGTCTGAGTTTCTCAGACCTTTTTGTTTTTTCCAGGCCGTTTTGAGGAATAATGAAAATACTGTCTATTAAAAGCGGAGAGGGGTAAGCGTAGTGAAGGATGGCTTTCTGGGGATGATTGGATTATGGTTCTTTTTGCTTTTCATCTGGATTGGTGTGTTTGACCGCTTTATGAGAAAACATCACGTCAGCAAAGTAATGGTGAGCCTTCTGTTATTGGTTGCGTTAATCGGGATAGGATTTTATTTCGAACTTCCTGCAAATGGCCGGATGATGGTTATTCCTTTTGTTATTCCCCTTGCAGTGGGGGGATGGCTGTGGGTACGTCAAGGAGACCATCAACGACTGCATTTATTGACGGCAAGTTTTTTAATCGGCGCTTCTGTGTTCTTTATGCAATTGCTTTTGCGCTTAGATCCGGTCTTAATGTTTATGCCGGAAAAATATATGCTCGCAGGCTTTGTGGTTGTCCTCATTCTTGTGGCTGCAAGGAAGACTTTTCATCAATATATTCTTCTTTCTCTGGGATTGGGGTTAAGCGACCTCTGCATCCAGGCCTACATGTGGAATAAAACAGGTTCCTATGTATTGGGAGCGTCATACCAATGGGATGTATTTTGGATTAGCCTCTACTTACTCATCGTGGTACGGGCCTTCGTACGGTATGTGAAGCTACCTAAATTTTGGAAAAGGAAAAGAGCAGAAACCACTAGTTAGGAAAGGAATAATTTTTTATGGAAAACTATACTGCAGCTGTTATTATGGGCGTCGTTGTTGGGATCATCAGTCGAATTCTTATGCTACGGACCGATTATCGTTCTTATCCTACTTACCCCCATGGACAAGTTATCCATTTGGCTTTGGGCGTCATTGCTGCTGGATTAGGTTCAGTAGCCGTACCGGCTTTTATGGAGGAGGATTTTACAGCGGTTACGTTTCTTGGCTTGGCTGCTTCCCAGTTTCGTGATGTGAGGAATATGGAGCGAAATACGCTGCAACAATTGGACCAGATGGAGCTTGTTCCCCGCGGGACAGCTTATATCGAAGGCATCGCGATGGTCTTTGAAGGAAGAAATTACTTAGTGATGCTTACATCCATCTTAACTACTGCTGGGACAATTCTTCTAGGGTGGAAGTGGGGAATCTTGATCGGACTTGCGACCCTTTTGATCGATAAGATCTTTATGTCTGGTAAGAATGTAGGGGACATTGCCGAGGTAAAAGAAGGAACCATTCGTATGGAAGGTCAGCACCTCTATGTCGATGATATATACATTATGAATGTAGGATTGGAAGATACGAGAAAGAAAATCCAAAAACAAGCGATGGGGATGATCTTAACTCCGAAGAACGCGAATGGAGTGGTTACCTTAGGGAACTTAGGCCAGAGGCAAGCTGTTCTTCATGATGTAGCGACAGTCCTTGGAGTCTTCCGTGATGCCGGCGAGCCTTCCCTTGTTCCATTAATTAAGAGAAGCTTGGATGATGGGAGATTGGGGATCTTTCTTTTGCCCCAGTTAAGAGACGCAGAGAAAATCAAAGCTACCATTCAAAGGGTGCCTGTACTCGAAAGTATTTATCGTAAACCGTTAGAAGCCAAGGTAAATAAGTAAGGAGGGAGAAAGATGGGAACGGCATTGGAAAAAACGATACTTGCTGTGATTACGACCAATCGGGAGTTAGTGTCTGGAGGAGCCCCAATTTTTTTTGCAGCAACGGACGAGGAAATGCAGCAGCTCTCTTTTACGCTAGAAAAGATTCTGGATGCCATGGCTCATACATTAAGTGATGGAATCATGATTATTGTTAAGCATTTTTAAGTAACAATTGCAAGAACCTGAAAAATCAAGTAATATAGATGCTTGAAAGTGAGGTTGGAGAATTATGGCTAATCCAGTTGTGGCTATTGTAGGCAGGCCAAATGTTGGGAAATCAACATTGTTTAATCGCATTGTAGGAGAACGAATCTCCATTGTCGAGGATGTTCCGGGGGTAACGCGAGACCGAATATACAGTAAGGCGGAATGGCTCGATCGCCATTTTCATCTTATTGATACAGGTGGTATAGCATTCGATGATCATGATATTTTACTTGAACATATTCGCCATCAAGCTGAATTGGCGATTGATGAAGCGGATGTCATCATCTTTGTAGTTGATACAACAACCGGCATTACTAGTACGGATGAAGAAGTTGCCAAAATGCTGTTTCGCTCGAAAAAACCTATCGTATTAGGAGTCAATAAAGCGGACAATCCAGAACGCCTAAACCAAATGTACGAGTTTTATTCTCTAGGTTTTGGTGAACCGATTGGAATCTCAAGTGTCCATGGACTAGGTATCGGAGACTTGCTAGACGAAGTCATCAAGCACTTTCCAGAAGATACCGAGGCAGAATATGATGAAGATACGATCCGCATCTCCCTGATTGGAAGGCCGAATGTCGGCAAGTCTTCTTTGGTCAACGCCCTTCTGGGAGAAGAGCGCGTGATTGTAAGTGATATTGCGGGGACGACTCGGGATGCGATTGACACGCTTTTGACAAGAGAAGGACAAGACTTCGTTCTAATTGATACGGCGGGAATGAGAAAGAAAGGGAAGGTCTATGAGGCCACAGAGAAGTATAGTGTGCTTCGTGCCCTTCGGGCCATTGAGCGTTCGGATGTTTGTATTATTGTTATTAATGCAGAAGAAGGCATCATTGAGCAGGACAAGAAGATTGCAGGGTATGCTCACGAGGCTGGACGAGCCGTTATTATTG
>JBEQAI010000242.1:0-5714 GCA_041640415.1 Ammoniphilus sp.
TACAATTAGACATATAAACAAAACGATAAACTGAAAAGTGAAAGGGGATTAATCATATGTCGAACAAAAAAGTACCTACAGGAATTATGGGTTTTCCAGTAACACCATTTGATCAAGGCGGGAAAGTAGATTTTCAAGGGCTGGAAGCTAATATTCAATTCTTATTAGATGAAGGATTAGGATCCATTTTTGTAGCTTGCGGGGCGGGAGAGTATCACGCTTTAAACCAGCAAGAATACAGAGAAATCGTAAAAGCGTCTGTAGCCATAGTAAATGGAAGAGTTCCTTTATACACAGGGGTAGGAGGCAATATTGAGCATGCTCTAGATTGCGCTCGAATCTCTGAAGAACTTGGCGCTGATGGATACCTGATTTTGCCTCCATACCTCATTGAGCCTGAGCAAGAAGGATTATATGACTACCTTAGCACCATTATTGGAAGCACCAGCTTGAATGCGATTGTGTACAACCGAGACAATTGTGTGCTGTCACTCGAAACCGTAAAAAAATTAGTAGAGTATCCTCAATTGGTAGGTTTGAAAGATGGTTTAGGCAACATGGAGCTAAACCTTGAGATTACAGAAACAATCGGCGATCGTTTGATCTACTTGAACGGAATGCCAATGGCAGAAGTTACGATGCCAGCGTACACGAATATCGGCTTTGATTCTTACTCTTCTGCGATCTCAAACTACATTCCGCATATCTCGGCTATGTTCTTTGATGCACTAAAGAAGGGCGACAGAAAGCTTGTAAATGACTTGTATCAGGATGTAATCTTGCCAATTAACCGCATTCGTAGATCCCGAAAAGGTTACGCCGTATCCTTGATCAAAGCGGGAATGCAAATCGTGGGATTACCGGTAAGTGGTAAGGTTCGTGCGCCTATTACCCCAGTTGAGCCAGCTCACTACGAGCAGCTTGAAGCGATCCTAAAGGTAGCGTTGGAAAAATACCCGAAGCAAAAAAAGGCGGCAACACTTTAGTATAGAAGGGATGATGAATTAAGATGGCTACATTAACACAGGTACAAACCTACCTTAACTATATAAATGGACAATGGGTTGCTTCTTCTACAGGAGAAGTCGAAGGAAGCACTAACCCAGCAAATAAAAATGAGGTTGTAGGATATATTCAGAAGTCTTCTGCTGAGGATTTGAATCAAGCCGTTGCTGCTGCTAAACAAGCCCAGAAGCAATGGAAAAAGCTTGCGGGAAGCGTTCGTGGAGACTACTTGCGTAAAGCGGCAGATATTCTAGAAAGCCGAATTGATGAGATTGCAGAAACAGCAACCAAGGAAATGGGAAAAACTTTCCCAGAAGCCAAGGGAGAGACCGCTCGCGGCGTAGCTATCCTTCGTTATTATGCAGGAGAAGGCATGAGATCCATTGGGGATGTGATTCCTTCCACTGATGCGGATGCCTTAATGTTTACAACCCGTGTACCATTAGGAGTGGTTGGGGTAATCACCCCTTGGAATTTCCCTGTAGCGATTCCCATCTGGAAGATGGCTCCTGCCTTAGTATATGGAAATACAGTAGTAATTAAACCAGCTTCTGAAACAGCGGTAACATGTGCGAAGGTTATCGAGTGTTTAACCGAAGCCGGCTTCCCTGCTGGGGTTATCAATTTGATTACCGGTGCAGGTTCTGTGATTGGCCAAGGAATTGCTGATCATCCAGATGTGAACGGAATTACATTTACGGGTTCCAACGGAGTTGGAAAGCGTATCGGTCAAGCGGCTCTTGCTCGCGGCGCCAAGTACCAGTTGGAAATGGGCGGAAAAAACCCTGTTATCGTAGCTAAGGATGCAGATTTGGATTTAGCGGTGGAAGCCACGATTAGCGGCGGATTGCGCTCTACAGGGCAAAAGTGTACAGCAACTAGCCGAGTTATCGTTCAAAGTGAAGTATACGATACATTTAAGGCGAAGCTGTTGGAAAAGGTAAAGGAAATTACCGTTGGAGACGGTATGAAATCCGGTATTTGGATGGGACCTTGCGCCAGCGAAAATCAATTCAAGACCGTTCAGCACTATATCAACAAGGGTGTTGAAGAAGGGGCTACCCTAATCTTCGGAGGAAAGCAACCGGAAGCGGCTGAGCTTGCTCAAGGGTTTTACGTGGAACCGACAATCTTTGATGGAGTGACCACAGATATGGTCATTGCTCAAGAAGAAATTTTTGGACCTGTCCTTGCACTGATGAAGGTAGAGACCATGGAAGAAGCTTTAGAGTTGGCTAACGACGTGGAGTTTGGATTAAGTGCTTCCATCTTCACGACGAACATCAGCAATATGCTTGCCTTCATTAATGAAATGGATGCAGGACTTGTTCGGATCAATGCTGAAAGTGCAGGCGTAGAGCTGCAAGCACCATTTGGCGGAATGAAGCAGTCCAGCTCCCATTCCCGTGAACAAGGCCGTGCGGCAATGGATTTCTTTACTTCCGTAAAAACTGTTTTTGTAAAATAGTCTATTAAAGATAAGGAGTTATGCGTCAAAGCATAGCTCCTTCCCCATAGAGAGGAGCGAGAACATGAGTCAAGAAGCCGTTTTAAATCAAGTCTCTACAACGAGTACACCCATCATTACAGACCTGCAAGTGGTACCAGTAGCTGGATACGATAGCATGCTGTTTAACTTGAGCGGTGCCCATGCGCCTTATTTTACGCGAAACATTGTCATTCTAAAGGATAATGCGGGGAATACAGGGGTAGGTGAGGTGCCTGGCGGAGAACGCATCCGTCAAACGCTAGAGGACGCAAAGGCCTTAGTAGTTGGCCAATCGATTGGCCGCTACAATAACATCTTAAATAGTGTTCGCAGACAATTTGCTGACCGTGATGCAGGTGGTCGAGGACTACAAACCTTTGATTTGCGCATTACCATCCATGCGGTAACCGCCCTTGAGGCAGCTCTGTTGGACCTTGTAGGAAAGTATTTGGGTGTACCCGTTGCAGCCTTGCTTGGAGAAGGGCAACAGCGTGATGCGGTGGAAATGCTAGGTTATCTATTCTACATTGGAGATCGCAAGAAGACGGATCTCGCTTACCGAAGTGAACTGGATGCCGACAACGAATGGTTCCGTGTGCGAAATGAAGAAGCCTTGACGCCTGAAGCGGTTGTTCGTTTGGCTGAAGCGGCACGTGAACGCTATGGATTTAATGATTTTAAACTAAAAGGCGGCGTGTTGCGCGGGGAAGAAGAGATCGAGGCGGTAACGGCTCTAGCTGAGCGATTCCCTGATGCACGCATTACCTTAGACCCTAATGGTGGATGGCTGTTAGAGGATGCGATTCGACTTTGCCGTGATAAGCACCATGTGTTAGCTTATGCCGAAGATCCTTGTGGAGCGGAGAAAGGCTTTTCGGCCCGTGAAGTGATGGCTGAGTTCCGCCGTGCCACAGGTCTACCGACCGCGACCAACATGATTGCGACCGATTGGCGTGAAATGGGTCATTCCATTCAGCTTCAATCCGTCGATATTCCCCTTGCTGACCCTCATTTCTGGACCATGCAAGGATCCGTTCGAGTGGCTCAGATGTGTCATGAGTGGGGATTAACGTGGGGCTCACATTCCAACAATCACTTTGACATTTCCTTGGCGATGTTCACGCATGTAGCGGCAGCTGCGCCAGGAAAAATCACAGCCATTGATACCCACTGGATCTGGCAGGATGGCCAGCGCTTATCGAAAGAGCCATTCCAAATTGTTGGCGGGATGGTTGCTGTTCCCGATAAGCCAGGACTAGGCGTGGAATTGGATATGGAAGAAGTGGAGAAAGCTCATCAGCTTTACCTCAAAGAAGGATTAGGAGCTCGTGATGACGCCATTGCGATGCAATACTATATCCCGGGCTGGAAATTTGATAACAAGCGTCCTTGCTTAGTGCGCTAATGGAAAGGGTGTCCCCAGTACCAGGGACACCCTTTCATTACGCGTGCTGTAGTTTTTGTCCTAATTGATGAATATGTAAGAACGATTCATAAACCATCTCTTCCGTAACCGGAAACGGAAGGCGGTGGATGGAGGACCCAGGTTGTATGACAAATATAATATCTAGTCAGTTTCTATAAAACAGAAAATTCGATATAGGATTAGTAATTAAATTCTCAGCACCATATTGTTATCTTCACTTATTTGTCTTACAATAAAGACAACAAGATTAAAAGGGGGAGGTGTGAGTCGTGGACGAATTCAAACATGACGTAGTCGTAAAGTCGGTACACCGGAATACATTATCGAAACAAGTAGTGGAAAGAATCGTACAATTGTTGACAAGCGGACAGCTAAAGCCTGGAGATAAATTGCCATCCGAGATGGAATTAATGGAAATGCTAGAGGTCAGTCGTCCCGTGTTGCGGGAAGCCTTGAGTTCCCTAGAAACCCTCGAGGTGATTAAGCGAAAAACAAGAGATGGTACGTATATTAATGATAAAATAGGCAGCAAGCCATTTTCTGTCATGCTAGCCTTATCGGTCGATAATCTGCCTGCTATTATCGAGGCAAGGATGGCTTTGGAGCTGGGACTTGTGACGATGGCTGCGGAGAAAATTACAGATGAGCAATTAGCGAAGCTAAAGAAAACCATTGAGGATCTGGATAATCGAACCGATAACGATTATGGCGATATTGACAAGCAGTTTCATCACTTGATTGCTATTAGCGCTAATAACCCTGTAGTTGAGGGGATGATTGATTCACTGATCATCACGCATGATAAGGTTAATAGCCAAATTAAAATGAGGGAACGAGAGTTGACGGTTCAACATCATACCGCTATCTACGAAGCATTAGCGAAGCGTGATCCTCAGGAAGCGTTTACACAGATGTATCATCATTTAAGTTATGTTCGGGATAAAGTATTAAAATATTATACGAATGAATGAAAATTGGCTCTAACTTGCCCGATGCTTCCATCCTAAGTTACAATGTAACAACAGGCGACGCTCGTAAGAAAGGGGAAAAAATCAATTAGCGCGTTTGCTGATTGATTTTTTTATTTGGAGGAGAGAAAATGGCTGAAGCCGTACAACGACCAATACAGCATAAGAAGCTTTCAAAAAGGAAGATTTTTAGCCGGGGTTTTTTCATCTTCTTAGGAGCTTTGATGGTTTCTGTTTCATTAGAAATCTTCCTAGTCCCCAACAAGATTATTGATGGAGGAATTGTAGGTATCTCCATGTTGTTGGCCCACCTTCTGGATATAAAGTTAGGTATTCTTCTATTTATATTAAATCTGCCGTTCCTGTTTATTGGCTATAGACAAATTGGGAAGACCTTTGCCATTTCTACTCTTTTCGCGATTACGTTAATGTCTATTGGTACCATATTATTACATCATGTCTCCATTGTAACGAGGGACCCTCTATTAGCTTCTGTATTTGGAGGGATTATATTAGGGGTCGGGGTTGGACTGGTTTTAAGATACGGGGGCTCTTTAGATGGTACAGAGATCATTGCCATCCTTATTAATAAGAAGACACCATTC
Source organism: Ammoniphilus sp. (assembly GCA_041640415.1). Taxonomy (GTDB): domain Bacteria; phylum Bacillota; class Bacilli; order Aneurinibacillales; family RAOX-1; genus YIM-78166. The sequence continues at coordinate 5,494 of JBEQAI010000242.1, forward strand.
TCCGTTGGTCAGGTGGTTATGTTCTTTAATATTTTTATTCTAGGCAGCGCGGGCTTTGTTTTTGGCTGGGATCGTGCAATGTACTCATTAATTACATATTTTATCGCTTATAAGGCGATCGATATCACGATAGAAGGGCTTGACGAGTCAAAATTTGTGTGGATTATTAGCGACCTTCACAGTGATATAGGCGACGCCATTTCTTCAAGACTAGGCCGCGG
>JBEQAI010000243.1:0-5711 GCA_041640415.1 Ammoniphilus sp.
GCAGACCAAGATCTTGTGCAATACCAAAACAAGATTATTATATTCGATAATAGTAAAATTATCAAAATAAATTTAAATATATGTTGAATTCCAACTAATGTAGACAAATCTCCTTCCGACCTTATACCTACTGGTAATATAACCCAAAAGTAGCATTTCTCACAGGTTTTAGGTGTGTTAGATTTAGGCTTAACATTTATACTAACATGAGGAGGTTTTTACGAAGATGATACGATTGCTCCTTGCACTCATGCTTTTAATCCAAGTAGCTTTCCCAGGCGTATCGTTAGCCGAAAAAAATCATGCTGAAGGAATCGCGGCGCAGTTGGACAAGCTCCTTTATGATTTGGAGCAGGCGGAGAGCAGTAAAGGGATTTATCCAGGTCTAAGTGTCTATAATTTGACGAAGCAGAGTTATGTCTACCAGTATAACCCTAACATCCCTCTGATTCCTGCCTCGAATATGAAGGTCTGGCTATCTGCAGCAGCGTTGGACCAGTTAGGTGAAGATTATCAATTCAAGACTGAAGTCTATGTCAAAGGGAAAATTTCAGATGAGGGACAACTGAACGGAGACATCACCGTAAAAGCCTATGGGGATCCTTCCTTTACCACGGATAATCTCCAATCTTTTGCAGATCGGCTTGAGGAATTGGGGATTCGTTCGATCAACGGAAACCTGATAATGGATGAAACCTTCTTTGACTCGAAGCGGTTGGGCTCCGGTTGGATGTGGGATGATGAACCTTATGACTATAGTGCGCAGATCAGTGCTTTTGCTTTAAACCGAAATATTATTACCTATACGATGACCGCGGATCAGCCTGTCGGTCAATTGACCACGATCAAGATGAGTCCAAAGAACGATTATATGACCATTGATAATCGTGTTGTCATTACAGATGCAACGACCCGTTCGATTACGGCGGATCGTCCTCTTGCAGAAAATACCGTAATTTTCAAGGGAACGATGGAGAAACGTGCGACGGTGTATTCGGTTTCTAGAACTATGGAAGAGCCTGCCTTGTTTGTAGGGAATGTATTGAAGCATCAATTGCTGGACAAAGGCATCACTTTTCATCGGAACAGTCAGGTTGTAAAGGGGGTCCTAGATAAAAAGAGTGAGTTAGTCGGAACCCACCGTTCCGCTCCCCTGGCAGAACTGACAGCTAAGCTCAATAAGCCTAGCGATAACTTATATGCAGAAATGTTTTTGAAGACCTTAGGGGCAGAGATTCGAGATGAAGGCAGTGCGGAAGCCGGTGCTAAAGTGGTAGCGGACGTAATGAAAAAAGCTGGCGTAACGGTCGATTTTCACCAAGAGGACGGTTCGGGTTTATCTCGTTATAACTGGATTACTGCTGACCAAATGACCAAGCTGCTAAGCTATGCGAGTACGCAAAGGTATGCAACCGCTTTAAAAGAATCGTTTCCCATTGCTGGGGTGGACGGTACTTTATCTTCACGGATGAGAAATACGGCAGCTCACGGAAAGGTGTATGCTAAAACAGGCTCTATGAATGGAGTGAACGGATTATCTGGATATGTTACGGCTACGAATGGAGATCAGTTTGCTTTTTCGATTCTGTTAAACGGAATTCATACTTCCCAAAATGCTAGAGATTTTCAGGATGCTGTTTGTATTGCATTAGCTGGAGAAGTTATACCCACTGAGCCCGTGGTAAGAAGCGGACGTTCTTATGCTTTATCTGAGCAGTTGACTGCTTTGTTGCAGGATCCAGCAGTGAAAAATGTTCGAGCTGGATTAGTCGTAAAGTCACAGGATCAAAACCAGATTCTCTTCGAGCAACAGGCGGATAAGCTGATGACTCCGGTATCCATTGTCAAGATATGGATAAGCAGTGCCGCCCTTCAAAAGCTAGGGGAAGGGTATCGCTATAAAACGGAGCTTTATATAACAGGTCCTGTCGAGTCGGGGATCGTTGAGGGTGACCTCATTATTAAGGGGTTTGGTGATCCAAGCCTGAATACGGAGACGATGGAACAGCTTGCTCAAGCTATGAAGGCCAAAGGCATTAAAAGGATTAGCGGGAATGTTCTTGTCGATGAATCTTACTTTGATCAGCAGCGTTATCCTTTAGGATGGTTCTGGGATGATGAAAGCGAGGAGTCTAATCCACAAATCAGTGCGATAGGACTGGATGGGGCAATCGTTCGATTAGAAGTTAAGCCAGGCAAAAAAGAGGGTCAAGCTATTCATGTTACCCTTTTACCCCAAACGAAGGTAGTTGAGATCGTCAATGAGGCAAAGACGGTTTCCGCTCGCGAGGCCAACACCCTAAAGATTGAAAGAGTCCGTGGGCAAAATGTAATCAAGATCTCAGGAAATCTTCCGATTTCCGCTGAAGCTGCAACTCGTAAGGTTCCAGTACATGATCCTGCTTTGTATACAGGAGCCGTGCTGGCTGAAAAGTTAGAAGCCAATGGAGTGAAGTTGAGCTCTAAGGTTCAGGTATTAATGACCGAAACTCTATCAGATGCCGTAAAAGTAGTGGAGCACCGCTCGGCAACTTTGGGGGAGATGGTGACCTACTTGAACCAAGCTAATCATAATTATTATGCTGAGATGATCGCAAAGACTCTAGGGGCTGAGGTAAAAGGAATAGGGTCTACGGCGAAAGGGCTAGAAGTGGTGACGGATTTCATCAAGGAAAATGGTTTGAGTACGGCTTACTTGCTGCGAGATGGATCAGGACATACGCGTTATAACCTTCTGTCTGCACGTCACGTTCAAGGTGTCTTAGATCTGTTGGCTTCTAATCCAGGCTTCCGTTCCATCCTGCCAGTTGTCAGTAATATCGTGAGAGTGCCTGTGACGGAGGAGTCTATTCTCGCAAGTACGGGGGCATCGAAGGGTCTACGGTCTTTTGCAGGTTTTGTTATGACTAATCAGGGAGAAAGGTTGTCCGTTTCTCTGATCCTGAACGGTTTGGCTGAAGACGAGCAAATTATGAAAGAACTGCAGGAGGCTATTCTTCTAACTCTTTTGACCTATCAACCGGAGGTAGGACAAATAGAGGAAAAGGAAGAGGAGGCTTTGGAGGGGAGACAGTTGGAGGAGAAAAATCCAATACGAGAGGAATTACGAGAGGAATTGGAGTTGCCAGCAGCCTAATAAGCGAGGCTAACTTGAAGATGATCTTCAGGTTAGTCTTTTTTCTTAAACTTAATCTCGTATATTCCCTCTTCTAAACGGAAAAGCTAAGAAGATATAAATCTTAGATAACTAGAGAAGGGGGAAATTCATGTCGTGGGGAAAGATGATACTGCTTGTCCTGGTTTCTCAAGTGGTTTCAATTGGGATATGTCTTTTGTATTCACATGTTCATTTGGAAGTAGGTAAGGAGATTCTAGATACTTTTCTTCTTTTCGGGGCATTAGCTATTATTACTTATATCTTTTTAACGAAGGAAAGGTTAAAACAAAGTGAACAACGTTACCGTTGGCTTGTGGAGAATATACCCATAGCAGTTTGCATTCATCGAGATGAGAAGTTCGTGTTCGTTAATCAAGCAGGTTTAGAGTTGTCGGGTATATCTAATAAGGACGAATTTATTGGTAAGTCGATCTGGGATACGGTTGATCCGTCGCAACGGGAAGAAATATTAATCCGACTTCAAAGGTGTATGGAAGGAAAAGAAGAATTCATTCGAGAACATCAATATGTCCGGCCAGATGGAAGTATCGTAGAAACGGAGATTCGTTCTATTCCGATTGTGTTTGAAGGAAAGCCATCCATTCTCACCGTGGCTCGTGATATTACTCAAATGAAAAGGGCGATGGAATGTTATAGCCGTTCGGAGAAATTATCAGTGGTAGGCCAGCTTGCAGCAGGCGTAGCCCATGAGATCCGGAATCCTTTGACGACATTAAAAGGATTTGTTCAGTTTTTCCGTTCAAGTCTAGGAGAAAAATATACTCAGATTATGCTTTCAGAGCTAGAACGAATTAATCTGATTGTGAGTGAATTTCTCGTTTTAGCCAAGCCTCAAGGCAACTCCTTTAAGACAAATGATTTGAAACGGGTCATTGCAGATGTGGTGTGCTTGTTTGAAGCACAAGCGAATCTGAAGAATGTACAGATGAAGACTTGTTATCCAGAGGGCCCGCTTCTAGTGGAGTGTGAAGCCAACCAATTAAAACAAGTGTTTATCAATTTATTTAAAAATGCCATGGAGGCCATGCCGAGTGGAGGTAAGCTAACGATTGAGCTGGCGGAAACAGAAGGTCAACAGGTATCTGTCGTCGTTGCCGACGAAGGGGTAGGGATCCCAGAAAGCCACATCCCCCGTCTCGGGGAGCCCTTCTTCACGACTAAGGAGGAAGGTACAGGACTTGGATTAGTCATTAGCTATAAAATCGTCGAAAACCACGGTGGACAGCTGATGATACACAGCCAGCCTCATCAAGGGACGTCTGTGGTGGTACTGTTTCCCTTGGCGGTGCCATCAGTAGAGGTGCCTGTCACTCCCCGGAATTTGTCGAAAAAAAGCCTGTGAGAGTTGTTGATTCTCACAGGCTTTTTCAGTGTAGCTTTCTCTTGTGATGGGCGATCTTGTGATAAATAATTTCCTTCTCATCTTTGTCTAGAGCATCATCTACCAGTGATTGATAAAAGTGCACCCAAAACTCATGCCAACGCTGATGAAAGCGAGAAAGGATGACCATGCCATTCAACCCCTTGATTGGATGTATGTCTATTATAACTTGAAAAAGTTTCCAAATAAAGATGCTATTATTCCCGAGGATAGGCTCGTACTTTCGTCTTAGGTGTTGTGGAGGAATATAGAGAAAAGATCTTTTCCGTTGGAGACTCAAAAAATTGGATATCTGCAGGAAATCTGGGTGGGTGATGAGAAGTAATATAAAGAAATGTAGGGATTACCGAAAATTACTCTGTATTACTAAATGTTACCTAACAGGGAGGGGTGCTTGTGTTACTTGAAGAACTGCTTTCAAGATTAAACCAAGGAGAGAGCATGACTCAAATTTGTGACCAGCTAGGGATTCATCGAAGAACCATATCTAGACGGCTCAATCACTTAGGCTATCAATATAACAAGGAACAGAAACGATGGAAATGGAGTGGGAAAGGAGAAGAACCTTTATTACTACAGATTACCGATGACCTAAATACATCTAAGGTAATCCTGAGTAATCCGTATATTTCCGGGGTGGAGCAGTATGGATCCGAAGAATTTAGCCTGGAAGACCGAGAAGATCTGAAGAAGATGCTAGAAGAATGGAGAAGCAGACAAGGATTAGGATTAGGTAAAGAAGCAGGCGAAGAAAAAGAGCTGTATCAAAGGGTTAAAGCATTGCCTGCTTATAGTAGCCATCAAAAAGAAAAGAAAACCTTTGTCTTGCCCTTGGATGTGATTCAACTAGTTGATGAATTTGCCAATCGAGAACGCTTGAATAAATCCGATTTGTTGCAGATAGCCCTTCAAGATTTTTTTGCGAAGTATAAAGAGTCGTAAAAATAAGCCGTTCCGACATTTAGTCAGGACGGCTTAACTTTTTTGTATGATAACCCATTTTTTTATACAACCTCTGCCTTTCATCTGGATCCAGACAGTCCTTAAGAAGGAGTTGATAAAACAAGGACCAGAAGCGATGCCATTCTTTATACACCCTCATCATTCTCAACCTCCCGCTCCATTCTATAGTATAGTATATGAAGCAAACAG
>JBEQAI010000244.1:0-5686 GCA_041640415.1 Ammoniphilus sp.
TAGATTGTGCAAAACGGCATATGGAGAAGGTTTACTTGGCAAGTGACGATCTCGTGAAGCGAATTCAACGAGTCACCACTGACCACGGTAAGGAAATTGGGATTCGTCTAAAGGAACCTAAAGATCTGATTGATGGAGATATTCTTTATATGGATGAACGAAACGTGATTGCGATCCAAGTTCGAGCAGACGATTTGCTGGTTATTCGCCCCGCCTCCATCCGACAAATGGGCGAAATTGCCCACCAATTAGGCAATCGGCATTTGCCTGCTCAGTTCGAGTGGGAAGAAATGCTGGTGCAATATGATTATCTAGTGGAGGAGTTGCTTTTACAGTTGGGGATTCCTTATGAGCGATCGAACCGAACGGTGAAGCAGGCGTTCCGCCATATCGGACATCATCATGGATAGGACGCTGCTCACGCTTATGCAGCTTTGTGACTCTAACTTTCCATCTGGGGCGTTTTCTCATTCTTTTGGTCTGGAAACGTATATCCAAGAAGAGGCAATAGTCAGCAGAGATTCGTTTGGAGTTTGGTTGAAGGCTTATCTGGCAAGACAACTGGTGTACACAGACGGATTAGCGTGCAGATTAGCTTATCAAACCTTGGAACAAGGGGTAGTTACAGAGCTCTGGTCCTTGGATGAACAGTTAACCGTGCAAAATATTCCGCGTGAATCTCGTGAAGCCAGCAGGCGAATGGGGGAACGGCTCGTAAGGCTGGGACTGGACCTGTTTCAGATTCCTTTGCTCGAGGAATATTGGGGGCGAATTAAATCGAAGGCGGCGTATGGTCATCCTTCCATCGCATTTGCGATCATCGCCCATTATGTAGATATTGCAAGAGAACAGGCACTCTTAGCTTTTCTTTATTCAAATCTAGCGACACTCGTTCAAAATGGAGTTCGCGGGATTCCTTTAGGCCAGACGGATGGACAGCGGCTGCTGCTGGAGCTGCAGCCTAAATTAGTAGAAGCGGTCCGAAGAATTGAACAGCTAGATATAGAGGACCTTGGGGCTGTATCTCCGGGGCTGGAATTGGCCCAGATGCGCCATGAGCGTCTCCATGTCCGGTTGTTTATGTCTTAAATATAGAAAAGGAAGGATATGAGGAGAATGGAACCCATTCGTATTGGTATAGGAGGTCCGGTAGGAGCCGGCAAAACGATGCTAGTGGAACGATTGACAAGAAGGATGCATCAGGAATGGGAAATGGCGGTGGTAACCAACGATATTTACACCAAAGAAGATGCCCAGTTTCTGATTAAAAATAGTGTTCTGCCTGCCGATCGGATTATTGGAGTGGAGACAGGAGGATGCCCGCATACGGCCATTCGGGAAGATGCTTCGATGAATTTTTCAGCGATCGAGGAACTAAAAGAGCGGCATCCTGATCTCGATATCATCTTTGTAGAAAGCGGGGGAGACAACCTGGCTGCCACCTTCAGCCCGGAGTTGGTTGATTTCTCCATTTATATTATTGATGTGGCTCAAGGAGAAAAAATTCCTCGCAAAGGAGGCCAAGGGATGATCAAGTCCGATCTATTTATTATCAATAAGATTGATTTGGCACCTTATGTAGGAGCGAGTCTCGAGGTTATGGAAGCCGATACCAAGGTGGCACGGGGAACAAAGCCCTCTATCTTTACGAACCTAAAAGAAGACACCGGTCTTGATCAGGTTGTTGAGTGGATTAAGAAAAACGCCCTGCTGGTGGGCTTGAATTAGAATGAAGGGTTGGATCGGTTACTTAAAAGCAAGATGTGAGAAAAAGGGAAAAAAAACGATTCTAAAAGAGTCCTATTACGAAGGGGCCTATAAGATTACGCGTCCCGTCTATCTGGATCAGACCGGCCAGGCTTGCCTATATATCATGAACCCGGGCGGTGGCTATATTGACGGGGATACCTATCACATGGAAGTGGAACTAGAAGAGGGGGCGGAGATTCTCCTTACGACGCAATCCTCAACCAAGATTTATAAGACGGTGAAGCAGCCCGTCCTTCAATCGATGGAGGTCCATCTGGGGCGGGGGAGTCTTCTTGAATATTTTCCGGATCCCGTGATCGCTTATCAGCATGCGAGATTTAAGCAAGATATGGTGGTTCGGATGGAAAAACGGGCTGCTTTTATTTGTACTGATATTTTTACTCCTGGATGGGCTCCTGATGGCTCCTTGTTTCGCTATGACATGATTCAATCACGGATGAAAGTCTTTGTCGAGGAAAGGTTGGCTTTACATGATTTGCTCCGTCTGAAGCCGGATGATGAAATTCAGGGTCTAGGGAACATGGAAGGCTATACGCACTTAGGCTCTATGGTCGTGATCCACGAATCTCTGGATCAGGGGAGTGTGGATGAATTCCATGAGCTCCTTTCCCCTTTTTCCGGGATTCGGGTGGGAATCAGTTTGCTCGGTGTGCCGGGCGTGGTAATTCGGGTTATGGGACATCGGACGCAAGAGATCGAGGCCGCATTTGGACGATGCAGTGGTTGGATGCGGGAAAATAAGTTTAATAGGGAAAAGCTTTTTTTAAGAAAATATTAAGTCTGACAGCAAGACTCTCTTCCAGGGAGTCTTTTTTTTATTATGGTTCAACTTGGAGCTATATTTTTATACCCCTTTTACATTATTATAGTTATATACAAAGAGTACAGTGTTTGAGATGGAGAGGATTCGTTTGGCCGGAACAGAACAATTACTTCTGAATATATTAATTATTGTGTTATCTATCCTTATTTATTTTTCAATAGGCTCCCAATACAAGTACAGAAAGGTATTAATTGCCTTGTTGCCGGGAACAGCGATGCTCCTATGCATGACCTTTCCGTTTAATGTATTAGGTGGCTATAAGTACGATTTACGCGTCATTCCTTTATTGCTTGGCATACTCTATGGAGGGTACGCCAGCGGCATTCTGCTCAGTACGGTGATGATTGGTTATCGATACTATCTAGGAGGACCCGGATTTATCTTAACGCTATATTCCTTCCCTCCAGTGATTTTGTTGGCCTTTGCGCTGTTAACTTCATTTAATCGAATGCACAGTAAAACGAGATATTTAGTCGGGAGTGGATTGGCGCTATTATGGGCGATTATTTGTACTTTAATCTCGTTTTTTGGGTCTAAGGGAGTTCCTGTCACAAAGGAAAATATCTTATTTTATGTCGCTTTTTGTTGTCTTCATGCTTTAGCGATGTGGATGTCCATGTACTTAATGGAAAGCTTGAGAGAGAATGAGCAGATGAGGGTTGAAATCCAGAGAACGGAAAAGTTAAATGCTCTTAGCCATTTGGCGGCCTCGATTGCTCACGAAGTTCGAAATCCTTTAACCGTCGTTAGAGGATTCATGCAGCTTTTAAAAGAAAAAAAATCTGATGATACCGAGCAAAGGTATATCAATATGATGATAAATGAATTAGATCGAGCAGAGGAAATCATTCATAATTTCCTTACCTTGGCCAAGCCTCAAAACGAGGATGTAAAATGCTTCGATGCGGCCGTTGAAGTACGCCATGTGGTAAGCGTAGCTTCGGCCTACGCTTCTCTGCGAAATGTGGAAATCCAACTGGATCTCGGCGATTCCTTAATGATTAAAGGGAACCCCGCAAAGTTTAGCCAAGTTCTCCTCAATATCATAAAAAACGGAATTGAAGCCATGCCAAAAGGGGGAACCCTTCAGATTCTTGGGCTGCAGGAAGAAAACTCGGTCATTATCGATGTCATTGATATGGGCGTAGGCATGACGCAGCAGGAAGTTAACCGCCTAGGCACCCCATTTTTCTCATCCAAAAGCGAGGGAACTGGGCTGGGACTATTAACTAGCTTCCGCATTGTCCAAATGATGAATGGAACCATAAAAGTGACGAGCAAAAAAGGGAAGGGAACGCATTTTTCGATCCGCATTCCAGTGGCTTCTTAGAGTGGGATAGCTGGGGGATGGGGATGGGAGCCAGATCCTGGGGAGCGATAGTGGGAGATTCTCCCACTATCGAGGGGAGAAAGCCTCTTTCCGGCGGCTGTAGTGGGACTCCACTTGGACCCGGTGACAACCAATGATGCCTTCAACTAGACTCTGACGCTATTTGAGTGAATCAAAGAGCGTGTATGATGCCTTCATTTAGACTCTGACGCTATTTGAGTGAATCAAAGAGCGTGTATGATGCTTTCATTTAGGCTCTGGCGCCATTTGAGTGAATCAAAGAGCGTGTATGATGCCTTCAACTAGGCTCTGGCGCGTTTTGAGTGAATCATAGAGGGTGTATGATACCCTCAACTAGGCTCTCGTGCGTTTTAAGTGAATCATAGAGGGTGTATGATGCCTTCCAACTAGGCTCTCATGCCATTTGAGTGAATCATCCAACCTCTATCATACCTTCATCCTCGCATTGAATCCCCTTTACACATTCAATTCCTTCATTACATCACTCACGTACGTATGGCCCCAATGATGTTATCATTGGGGCCAAAGTGCATATGCATGCTCTCATTCTATTAGCCTCCCTCCCTTTACATTTACTTACATCGATCAATAAAGTACCTAAAGAGCGGGAGGTACGACACGTCATGGTGTACCATCATTTCAGGATGCCATTGGACTCCGACAATGAAGCGCTGTGGATTCAACCCTTCGATTCCTTCGACCACACCATCAGGAGATGTCATGGTAACACGCAAGTTTTCCCCGAGCTCCTTAATGGCTTGGTGATGGAAACTATTCACACGCAATCCAGTCTCATTGTAGATCCCGTGGAGGATGGATCCCTCTACGATCTCTACTGGATGAGTGGGATGATGCTTAGGCGAATGTTTAGGAGCATGATTAAGACTTCCGTCTCGCTCTCTTTCAAGGTCTTGGTACAGGGTACCGCCAGCAGCGACGTTTAGAAGTTGACAGCCGCGACAGATCGCCAGGATCGGGATGGCGGTTTGCGCCAGCACCAATCTAAGTAACTCTAATTCATGGCGATCTCGTTCGGGATCTGTAGCACCCAGTCCGTAGCGGGGAAGCTCTCCGTAAGTCTGGGGATCTATATCATGTCCACCTGAAAAGAGAATGCCATCGAGCAGAGGAATCAGTTTCGCTGCTGTTTCCGGGTCTCGCGTAATCGGAAGGATGAGTGGAACGCCTCCTGCTTTTTCAATCGCTTGGATATAGTCGTCGGCAAGAATTTGCCATTCTTGATTTTTAGCGCCGATTCCTTCATTTGTTCCGATCTGTTCATTGGTTGAATAGTTGGCTGTAATGCCAATGATGGGTTTCATAGTGGATCCTCCAAAGCCGTGGTGTGGCAAACATTGATTTTATCATACCACGGCTAAGTTAGGGTTTGAACAGCTTCGTTAGCTTACTTACCCGTCCACTTTTTTTCAACCATTTCGGCTAGCCGTTCCTTATGTTTTTGGGAAAGTTTTTCAATGAGCTCTTCTTTGCTCATTCCTTTTTCTGCGGCAATTTCAACCAAGCTTTTTCCTTCTTTGAGCTTCGTGCGAAGTTCATCGGCATTCATGCCAAGTATGGCAGCTGTATCTTCTATATAATGGTGCCCCTGATGTCCTTTTCCTTTATGGCCGAACCATCCTTTCTGCTCCACATGTCTCCGAATGTGTTCCCCTAAGCGTGCTTTCTTCTCAGTTGCTTGTTCCTGCGTTAACTTCCCTGCTTTTACTGCCTCATCTATGCGA
>JBEQAI010000245.1:0-5663 GCA_041640415.1 Ammoniphilus sp.
CTCAATAAGTTTAAGGGAACAATGGATTTCCAAACCCCATTAACCACGCTTAGCAGTTGTCCTTCTGTAATCGATTGTCCTCGTCGTATATCGTTTCGTAGATTTCTCACACGGGTTAAGACGTCTGTATCCTTTTCTGTGACAATATAGACTAGAAAATCTTTCGACTCCCCTTGCAGCTCCTGGCGTACGCGATCTTCAGAGATTCGGTAGGCATTATTGTGCGCTCCTTGAGCCAGATCAATCCCAACAATAAGGTTGTCTACTCCATAAAATAAGACATGGGCATTAGCAATCCCGGGAATGGCCTTGACTCGATTTTCTAGATGCTCTGCAGGATCTTGTGCTGGTGCAGTATTTTGATGGGTTTCTATTCCAGCTGCACGATAAGACGCTTCTTCGAGGGCATTATACCGGTGATTAAGCGAACAGCCAGAAATGAGCCCAAGGATGAGAATAAGGGGTAGTGCAAAAGTGAATTTCCTCATCGAGTTGCACCTCCTTTTATCGATTAGGATATGATTAGAACAAGAATTTAGCCATGTTAACTTCAACCAAATAGAACTGTCACAATATATTCACAATGTTTCGGTTACAAATATTTGAATATTTTGTTATATTTATATAGAGAGAAAATAAAAGATAGGATAGGGAGGAACGGAATGAATATCGAACTTCTCGAGAAGAAATGCATAAGTTGCGGTGTAAAGCTTACGGAGTATGAACTAGAAGAAAAACAAGGCCATTGTATGGAATGCTATCAGGATAGCGTAGTAAAAACTAAATAAATATTTAGATAATTCGATCATATAAATGAAGTAACCAGACGAACGAAAGGGGTTATTTATATGGTCGAATTTTTTTGTATTACGGGTGCTTTCTTATTCCTCACATATCTAGTCATGGATCAACTTATCTATGGGATCAAGGTAGATTCTACAGAGGGAGACTTGCAATATAGATGGTCCTCCTTTTCTTGCAGTAGAGAAGACATGAATTTATAAACCTCTCCAGTCGGGAGAGGTTTTTTTCATAGGTAACTTTTGTACATGAAAAAAATGGAATGTGGGAGAATATACCATATCCTAAAGATGAGGTGTGGAAGGTTATGACAGTCGGATCTCAAGTGAAGCAGACGCAAGCCAGTCTTAAGGGGGTAAAAGCGACACTGGACCTATATGCTTTACAGTCTGCCAATGAAGAGGAGAAACAACTTTATGAACGCAATAGCAAAAAAGTGGCCTCGGTATTGAACTTTTTAGAACAGCGAGTAGCTCAACTTGAATTTGAGGAACCACAGTATAAGGGCTTCTAGGAAGAGAGGTGATAGGTGTTGGCAGAGTGGATGATTATTCTTGTACGATCCCTGCTGATGTTTGTAATCCTGCTGGTCTTTTTAAGAATGGCCGGCAGCAAGCAGATTTCTCAAATGACTTATAGTGACTTTGTGATTGGTATTGCGACTGGGGCAATAGCTGCCTTGATCTCGTTAAATCTCATCACAAACTTAGCTTATGGCTTGCTTGGCTTGGCATTCTGGTTACTGTTGCCTCTTCTAGTGAATTACCTTTCTTTGAAAAGTAAGATGTTTCACGACTTGGTGTACGGAAATCAGACCATTCTTATCAAGCATGGGAAAGTGCTGGAAGATAATTTGAAGAAGGTGCGTTACACGGGAGAAGAGCTCCTGAGTCAATTAAGGAGAAAGAATGTATTTAATATCGCTAACGTTGAATTTGCGGTAATGGAACCCAATGGAGATGTCAGTGTTTTATTAAAGCCAGAAGAGACTCCCATTACGCCTAAACAGCTGGAATGGAAGGTTCCTGTCGCAGGAGAGCCCCAAACGGTCATTCTAGATGGAAATATCGTAGACGAGGGTTTGCGCAATCAAGGTCTAAACAGAAGTTGGCTTCAGTCTGAGTTAGACAAGCAGGGGTTATCGGTGGAAAATATTTTTATTGGACAGGTGGATTCAGCAGGAGATCTTTATGTGGATTTATTTGATGATGCGATTCAAGTTCCCCAGCCCACAACAAAAGCGCTTGTTTACGCAACGCTGAAAAAGTGTGAAGCAGATCTAGAACTTTACGCCCTTGCTACGAGTCAGCAACAAGTAAAGCAAGGCTATCAGCAAGCAGCGGAGCAACTCTCCGAGGTTATTGCTGAGCTTCGACCCCAACTTAGAAGATAGGGTGATGATCGATGTCAGATAAGAAAAAGAAAAAATTAACCCCAACCCAGCAAGAATATCAAGCCTTCGCTAAACAAAGAGAACCTAAGCGGCCGGTTGTTCTCAATTGCACTAAGGCCTTTTTCGTTGGAGGCTCCATTTGTTTGTTAGGTCAATTGATCTCTGACTTCTATATGACTTTCTTTGACTTTAACGAGCGGACAGCCGGGAATCCCACGGTGGCTACCCTTATCTTCATCGCTGTCCTTTTAACGGGTTTTGGAGTGTATGACCACTTTGGTCAATGGGCAGGAGCAGGTACGGCCGTTCCTGTTACGGGTTTTGCAAACTCTGTAGCCTCTGCAGCTATTGAGCATCGTTCAGAGGGGTTCGTGCTCGGTGTAGGAGGAAACATGTTCAAGCTTGCGGGCTCCGTCATTGTGTTTGGTACGTTTGCTGCGTTTGTTGTGGCTCTGATCAAAGCAACTATCTTGAAACTTGGAGGAGTATAGGATGCTTCATGGACATCAGACTTGGATCTTTCCTAACAAACCGGTCATTCTCTCTACTGGTGTGGTGGGAGGGCCTTTTGAGGCACAAGGTCCGTTAGCCAAGGACTTTGACATCCTCCATGGAGACACTTGGTTAGGACAAGACAGCTTTGAGAAGGCTGAGAAAAAAATGCTCGAACAAGCGTGTGAAAAAGCCATTGAAAAAGCAGGCCTGAAAAAAGAAGATATTCAGTTTTTCCTGTCTGGAGATTTGATGAATCAGATTATTTCGAGCAGCTTTGCCGCACGTACATTAGGTGCCCCTTATATTGGATTGTTTGGTGCTTGTTCGACGTCCATGGAGGGATTGGCTTTAGGCTCTCTGTTGATCAATAGTGATTCAGCGAACTATGTGTTATGCGGAACTGCCAGTCATAATTCATCCGTTGAAAAACAGTTCCGCTATCCTACCGAGTATGGGGGGCAGAAGCCCCCTACGGCTCAATGGACGGTAACGGGAGCAGGAGCGGCCATTCTCGGAAAGAATGGTACAGGGCCTAAGGTTACAGCGGCAACAATCGGAAGGATTGTCGATATGGGCCTATCCGACCCTTTTAACATGGGGGCTGCCATGGCACCTGCTGCTGTTGATACCATTCAGGCTCATTTTAGGGATATGAAGACCTCCCCTGATGACTACGATCTGATTGCTACAGGCGACCTGGGAAGGGTGGGACATCAGATTGCAAAAGATCTATTAATGAAGCATGGAACAGATATGAGGGATCATTTCGTGGATTGCGGAAAGATGATCTATGCTGAAGATCAGCCTGTTCTTGCAGGTGCCAGCGGGGCGGCCTGCTCAGCAACAGTGGCCTATGGCCATATTTTGAACAGGATGAGGCAAGGAGAATTTAACAAGGTATTGATTGTGGCCACAGGCGCACTTCTTTCTCCTTTGTCATTTCAGCAAAAGGAAAGCATACCTTGTATTGCGCATGCCGTTGTAATTGAAAATAACCCTACCTAGGAGGCGCTCATGGGAATCTATTTTTGGGCTTTTGTTGTTGGTGGGATCATATGTGTCATTGGCCAACTGATGTTTGATGTGGCAAAGCTAACCCCTGCACATACAATGAGTACTCTCGTTGTCATCGGAGCGATACTAGATGGATTAGGATTATACGAGCCTCTTATTGACTTTGCAGGGGCAGGCGCTACTGTACCTATTACTAGCTTCGGAAATGCTTTAGTCCATGGGGCGATGGCTGAATCAGAAAAGTATGGACTCGTTGGTATCATAACGGGGATCTTCGAGGTCACAAGTGCAGGTATTTCTGCTGCAATCATTTTTGGGTTTATTGGGGCCTTACTCTTCAAGCCGAAAGGGTAAAAGGTTCTGCTTGATTGGATAGCGTTTACACATTTATAATAAAATCCCAAAGGGATCTTTGTGTAGAGAGAGGTAGATGGGATGAGCGATGTAACAACTGTTTTGAGAAAAATAGAAGAGTTGCGTACAGAGATGCACCTCCTGGTCAAGGATAAAGGATTGAAGGCACCAGAAGTATTGCTCATCAGCCAGGAATTAGATAAAGTTCTAAATGAATATAAGGATCTTTGTAACCAGCAGAGCTGGCATAGGACAACTGAGCGACTGACCTCTTCTCTCTAATTTTGTCGGAAAACCACTAGTTTTATCGATATTGGCTAATGGGTACTAGTTATATTTCCTTTAAATTCAATTTTATGTTAATATCTTAATATTAAAATGATGGTAGGAGAAGAACTAGTGGCATCAAAGGTAGATATCCTAGTGGAGAAGATTGAGAAGCTAAGGCAAGATATGCATTCGTTGGCAGGAAGAAAAGGAATTACCTCTCCGGAAGTCCTGACGATCAGTCAGCAGATTGATGTGGAGTTAAATAATTACTATAGGTTGACTCACCGTGAGAAGGCATACAGCAGTAAGTAATGATTGATCACAATAAAGAGCCCGGCATACCATGTTGGGCTCTCTTCTTGTGCTTAGCGGGATAATGAGGGCTTAGGAGGGGACTAACTCTTCCAAGCTTCATTGAGGTATTCCTTGACCAAAGAAGTAGCAAAGTCTTCGAGCATCTTTTCAGATTGAAGTTGTTCAAGAAGTTCTTCAAAATTGGAGGGCAGGGATGGAGGAGTTAGGATTTTCTTTTTGGTTGGGTTCATAACAAGTAATCTCCTTTTAAAACGGACTATCCAAATTATACCATATAGTTGTTAACGGGGTGTTAACGAGGTTTGAAAAAGCTGTGAACAACGATGTTAGCGTTTGCAATAGTGGTTTGAATTAATGCCACTTCACAACAGTCTTATAAAAGGGGATCCCCAAGATCTTATATTCTGTAATTATGAATCGAGTATCACGAAGGTAATCATACTGTTTGCTTTTCTCAATTGAAAACCATTTGTTCTTATTGTTGCTCATAGAGAATCAACTCCTTTTATCTGATTTTTATATAATCTTCGGAATTATAGATTTTAGTATAGCATCCATCCAATAAACTTGGAACTGCAATTATTCGACATAATCTGACTCTTTTCCCAAAAAAAATGACCTACTCCGTAAACGGGTAAGTCGAAGTATGATTCATTAAGGGGGTAACCTCAATGTACTTTTATTTTAAAGCTAAAAAGTTTTAAATGCAACAATATCTTTTGGAATTATTGAAAAAATTTAGTATCGTAATTTATTGAAATTGCTTTGGAATCGGTTTCGAATGCGTTTCTTGACGCACTTCATCAAAGATATCATAGCCTGACTGGAGTGGCTGTTGTGATGTAGGTAATCCCATTAGTTTCTTAAATTCGCCTACCGTTAAGGGCTTTGCATCCGGATAAAGCTCATAACCTAACTGCCCGTTAGTTTCTAGCGTAGCTGTTTTAACATCTGAAATATTGTTTATCCCTTGTTGGCGTAGCCGCATTTCTAATTGGTCCATGGTAAAGCGCATTTTACG
>JBEQAI010000246.1:0-5650 GCA_041640415.1 Ammoniphilus sp.
AGTTCACCCCTTTGTTCGTGGCATTGTCCGGTTGCACCCTGGCGGTCAGCGCTTGAGCAGCGCCACCTGCCGTCAAACTAAGCGTCGCAGGCGTCAACTGGATCCCCGTCACCGGCCCATAAACCTCGACCTCCCGAAAAGCCGTCTTCCCCCCATCTAACGTACTCACAATAATCGTCGCCTTCCCCGGAGCCAGCGCCTCTATCACTCCAAGATCCACCCCGTTGACCGTCGAAACCGTCACCTTCGCTACATTCTCATTCGTCGACGCCCACCGCACCCTTTGGTCCGCCTCCGCCGGAAGCACCTGCGGAGTCAACGTAAACGTATTCGGCTCTTGCCCTTGCCCCCTTACATAAAGCATCGGCACCGTCGCCTCAGCCAGCCGAACCTCCGTCACCGGCACCGCCGCCGTTGCAGAACCAGAATCTAGCGAAAACCCTAATCCTATCAAACTCTTATCCTCAACCCTCAAACCCAAAGGTAGAAACATCCAAACCAAACTTACCACCACCATAAACCAACACCCCAACCGCCACGATTGCGCCACCCTCCCACTCCCACCTTTCTAAGAGAGTGCCTGTCACTCCCCGATTTTTGTCGATTCCCTCTTTTACATAAGTTTACCATATTTTAGATGGAGTGGACGACATAAACACCCACCCTCCTTTTGTTCACTCTGATTGAAATGGATTCAAATCGTTAATAATGGGCAAATAGTACGAGTTTATCTAAGGGTGCTGGGGTGATGGTCTTAATGATGAAGTTTTATAAGTTAATTGTTCTCGGATTCTGTTGCATAATCACTATAGGTTATTTTTCCTTTCACCTCCTAACAGAAGGCAAGATTCCTTTGGCTGATTTTATTGGGGTGGGTTGGGTTATCTTTTTTTATTGGATCATTAGCAGGTTATTTGATAAGATCAATCAACTTGAAGAAACGAAACGGCTGTTACTGGAGCAGCGTTTGGAAGAAAGTGAAAATCGTTACGCGTCCCTGTTTATCAATAATACGGATGCCATTTTGTCTTTTGATATGAAGGGGAATTTGGTCCAAGCCAATCCCGCTACAGAAACCATCACCGGATACGCCCTAGAGGAACTTAGGGAAACAAGAATTATTTCATTAGTTGTTGCACAAGATGTGGAGCGGATGCTCGAGCTTTTCAAAAAAACAATCAATGGCCAGCCCCAGGAAAATGAAATATCCATTGTTCATAAAAACGGGAATCTAGTCCATATCAACCTCAAAATGATTCCCATTATGATTAAAAATGAAATCATTGGGGTTTATGAAATTGCCAAGGATATTACGGAATCCAAGCACACAGAGGAGCTGATCCGACAATCCGACAAACTGGCCGCTGTAGGGCAGTTAGCCGCTGGGGTGGCTCATGAAATTCGAAACCCTTTGACCACGATCAGAGGATTCATTCAGTTTTTGCAGCATAAAATCGATAGGCACCATGTGGACATTATGTTAACAGAGTTAGACCGGATCAATTTTATTGTGAGTGAATTTTTGGTCCTTTCTAAACCGCAAAAAGTGTACTTTAAAGAAAATCAGCTTGAAAAGATCATGGAAAGTGTCATCCTTTTTCTCGAATCCCAGGCGAACATGAGAAAAATTCAGTTCCTAACCCAATACCAAATCCAAGCTATCGTTACATGTGATGAAAACCAAATCAAGCAGGTGTTCATTAATCTCTTAAAGAACGCCATGGAATCGATGCCAAACGGTGGCCAGGTGCGTGTGGAAATCAAAGCGGTCAATGAGGATATGGTTGGTGTCTGTTTTCATGACGAGGGTTACGGGATCCCCCAGAGCCAAATCAAGCGGCTCGGCGAACCCTTTTATACCACAAAGGAAGACGGTAATGGCTTAGGCTTAATGGTCAGCCAACGAATCATCCAGAACCACGGAGGCTACCTCACCATCGAAAGCGAACCCCACAGAGGTACTACCGTCCACGTCCTTTTGAAGAGTGCCTGTCACTCCCCGAAATTTGTCGATTCAATAAATTTTTGATATTGCTGTCTTTTTTCAGATGCTTTCCCCGAGAAAACAGCAAGGATGCGAGCAATCTTAACCGGACAAATAGAGTTTTTTCTTTCTTCAGCGGAGAGATATTGAAGATAGCTGCTCCAGGGATAGTGAGCGGGATCTGCTGTGAGGTTGGCGGTAACGGGGTTATTGTGGATATAGCGGCTGACATAGGCTAGTCCATAGCCTTCGGTGACGGGGTCGCTGTAAAACCGCTTCTCAAACACATGCCCGCTAACCCCATATCGGGTGTTAAAATAGTTGGCAAAGCCTTTGTTGATGCGGGCCATTACCTTAGATAGCGGGGTGTCATCTGTGGAGAGTAATAAGTGGTAGTGGTTGGGCATGAGGCAAAAAGCGTAGAGATTATAGGGGTACTTGTCATTCGCGAGGTTTAGTAGTTGCAAAAACACTTCATAGTCATGATCATCCTTGTACAAGTTCGCTTTTTGATTCCCTCGGCATGTCACATGATATGCGACTCCTGGCTGCCACACTCTGCGTGGTCTTCCCATAGGTGGGGATGCTCCTTTCGGCTATGGAATTTGGGTAGAGTCATACACTCTATTACTGAAAACTGTTGCAACACTCATTTACACATTCACTCTACTCTTAAACTCTAAAATTCTAAAACTCTAAAACTTTTAACCTCACCTCCTCTTCCTCCCATTTTACCACATCTCACTAAACACAATGAAAAGGCCTTAGAAAGGCCTTAGAAACGAAAAAAATTGCAAGTGACCAAAACCAACCCATGTATAATACCTTACTTTTCTTGCGACAAAGGGGATGGGAAAAGCATAGGAAGCATTGGCCAACTCGTTGAGTAAAATATACCGCTTAGAAATTCCGTATGTCCACTTGAACGAGATAGGAAACTCCCCAAAAAGGTATGATTTAAGCTTATTAGAGAAAACCCATCACCTTTGTTTTTTTCCATATCGAGCATGAAGCATTTCAACGATTTTTATCATGGATAGTAATCGCAATTTAGTCGAAGCACCCTCGTTTTCATTAAGATTTAATCTCCAACAACAGGCTTTTCCAACCTAACTTTCTGAAGTCGACCCAGGACCTCCCGCTCGCAATACCCGCGTAATCCAAAATCGAGTGGCCAAAGCCAGGAAGTTCGCTTTCGTCGGCATCGCATAGAGTCGGCAGCTATATCATTTCGCTGGATGTAGTTTCCCTATTTCATCCAATAATTTCTATTGAATCTTTAATGGCAAAACGACATCAACGGTGGTACCTTCATTTTTTTCACTTTTTATCTTTATCTCCCCTTGATGGGATTCTATAATTTTATAGCTAACCATAAGCCCTAATCCTGTACCCTTATCTTTTGTTGTGTAGAAGGGTTCCCCTAGCTTTTTCATCCGTTCTGCGGGGATCCCCGATCCTTGATCTATAAATTGAACCAATACCTTGTCAGATCCTTGCTTTTCAACCTTAATAAAAATCGTTCCACCGTAAGGTGTTGCTTCAATAGCGTTCTTAAGAAGGTTAATACACACTTGTTTGATCTGATTTTCTTCACACTCAATCAGGGGAAGGGCAGATGAATGCTCCAAATTGATCTGCACATGATTCAGAATCGCTTCGGATTCAAGTAAATTGATAACCTGTTGCAAGATGACCGTCAGATCTTTCTGTTCGAAATTCACCACCTGCGGCTTGGCCAAGAGCAAAAATTCACTCACAATGAAATTAATCCGATCCAATTCGGATAACATAATTTCATAGTACCTTTGATGTTCATGATCTTTCTCTTGAAGCAATTGGACAAAGCCTTTAAGGGATGTTAAGGGATTTCTAATCTCATGGGCCACACCCGCTGCTAATTCCCCCACAACAGACAACTTATCCGATTTACGCAACAGCTCTTCCGTCTTTATTCTATCCGTTATATCAAGCAGGGTACCAATGATGGCAGGCCGTCCATTATATAGGGTTGCCGTTCCATGGACTTCCAAGTTAATCACACGACCGTCTTTTCTTACTCCCCGATAAAAGTAGCGAATACTTTTCACTTCACCAGAAATTCGTTTGTGTATATTCTCCATCACGAGAGAGCGATCTTCCGGAAATACTAAATCCATCATCTCCATGCTTAAAAATTCCTCTTGGGTATAGTCAAAGATTTCCGCATAACGAGGGTTGATGTAGGAGAATCGGCCATCTTGATATAAATAGACACCAACTAGTGCTTCTTCAACCAGGCTCCGATACTTGGTCTTGGCTTCGGACAATGAACGCTCCACCCGTTTATTCTCTGTTACCAGTCGGGCAATCAGAATATAGAGCAGCCAAGCGGTAACAAAAATAAACAGTAAGGCTTTTACCACCCCAATTTTGTAAAATTCCTCTATGTCTTTCGCTAGAATAAGCAACACCTTATCGGTTACAAGTACCCATATACCAGCAATTAGCAAATAGATTAAAATAATCTTAATAACAGACCATTTCTCTCTTAAATTCATATCCTACTTAACCCCTCTTAACCTATTAACTTACCTCTAACATTATCTGATAAAAGGTAATTTCATTCCACTACCAGTTTCAGTCAAAAGGGACCCTGTCCAAATATAACTCTTACTCGGCTACCTTGTTATCGAGATATTATTTTTCCCAACACTAAGGAAATCGGCTTTGAGTTTGTTATCCATAAATCTAGTTCTGCTTGACCATGTCCAACTGCTGGCCCTCAACGATAGGGAAATTCAATAGGAATTGGGTACCTTTACCCAGCTTACTTGTAATATCGATTTTCCCCTGCATCTTTTTGATAATGAGAAAAGAAACCATCGTCCCAAGTCCGGTTCCTTTGTCTTTCGTGGAATAATAAGGAGTCCCAAGGCGATTGATTTGACTGAGAGTCATTCCTACACCGGTATCGCTAATCCTGATGCAAACCCATCCGTTCCCCTTGTTTACGTTGATTTCCAAGTTGCCTCCACCTTGCATCGCTTCAATGGCATTCTTGCCAATATTAATGAGGGCCTGCCGAAACTTGAACTTATCCCCCATAATGAATAATCCATCGTCTTGAGAGACAGTCAACTCGATCCGTACATTATTATAGTTGGCATACGTCATTAGAATATTAGAGATATAGCTGACTTCCTCATTCACGTCAATTTTTTCGAGTATTTCCGGGTCGGGCTTGGCAATGGAGAGGTAGTCTGCAATAATTCGCTCAGCACGATTCAATTCATCGATGCATATTTTTTGATAAAATCTTCGTTTTTCCTCCTCTAATCCTGGCTCAGCAAGAAGTTGAATAAAACCCCTAACCGCGGTAAGGGGATTTCGGATTTCGTGGGCGACCGAGGCCGCCATATCACTCACAATTCTTGCTTTTTCTCCTTTATACACCTCTTCTTGTAATTGAAAGTAATCATTAAGGAATTCAAGCAAATAAACATACAAGGCAATGACCATCCCCTGTATTACATAGGTGTGTATAGTATCCATCAGGTTGGTAAACAGATGAAGGTTATCCGTATACATGAGAAAGGTCGTAAAGGAGATCAGCTTCATGAGCCAACATAGGGTGACGGCAACCATCATTTTTTGATACACCTTTAAAAAGCTAAAGCTTCGAAT
>JBEQAI010000247.1:0-5649 GCA_041640415.1 Ammoniphilus sp.
CTATCGTGGAAGAACGCCAACGGCTAGCCCGAGAATTACATGATGCGGTCAGCCAGCAGCTTTTCGCCATCTCCATGACCATGGCCGCTCTTAAAAGAACCCTGTTGCAAAATCCGGAGAAAGCCAAGGGACAAGCTGAGCTTGTAGAGGAAATGGCAGCCGCGGCACAATCCGAGATGAGAGCTCTTCTCCTCCATTTGCGCCCGGCCCATCTGGAAGGCAAAGGATTAAAGCAAGGCATTGAAGACCTGCTTCGTGAAATGGAAGGTAAGCACCCTATAAGCTTTCAATGGTCAATCGAAGACATCCCCTCCCTCCCTAAGGGAATGGAGGATCATCTGTTCCGAATTCTTCAAGAAGCCCTCTCTAATACCTTGCGCCATGCGAAGGCTCACCGAGTGGAGGTGAAGCTCGTAGTGATCGGGAACAAGCTTCGATTTAAAATAACGGATGACGGCATTGGTTTTACGATAAAAGATGAACGAAAATCATCCTCATATGGGATGGCATTAATGCAAGAACGCGTCGCTGAAATCGGAGGGGTCCTTAACCTATCCTCTGCGCCTGGCCAAGGTACCCTGATTGAAGTGACCATTCCCATCATTATGGGCAGAGGAGGAAACAGCAGTCATGAGCAATCCAATTAAAGTACTGTTAGTCGATGATCACGAAATGGTTCGGATGGGCTTAGCAGCCTATCTCTCTACAGAAGAGGATATCGAGGTTGTAGGAGAGGCCAGCAATGGCGCCGATGGCGTGAAACTGGCGCAGCATGCCCAACCTGACGTCATCCTTATGGACCTCGTGATGGATGGCATGGATGGAATTGAAGCAACCCGGCAGATTCGTTCCGTCTACCCCGAGGGGAAGGTCATTGTCCTCACCAGCTTCATTGATGATGAAAAGGTCTACCCAGTGATTGAAGCCGGCGCCTTCAGCTATCTGCTGAAAACAGCAAGAGCCCCCGAAATTGTTCAAGCTATTCGCCAGGCTTATCAAGGCCTGCCTGTGCTCGAATCCCAGGTAGCGGGAAAAATCATGAACCGCTTCCGACAAGGCGAAAGCAAAAGCTTACCGCATGAACAACTCACGTCTCGAGAGCTTGAAGTGCTAGGACTAATCGGTGAAGGAAAGTCCAATCAGGAAATTGCCGAAGAATTATTCATTGGAATCAAAACCGTCAAAACCCATGTCAGCAACATCCTAAGCAAGCTAGGAGTCGAAGACCGAACTCAAATCGCCATTTATGCTCACCGCCAAGGACTTTGCAAGTAAGCCTGTGAACCTGAATGAAGCAGACTTATTCATGACACCCTAGAGACAGGAGGTGTTATACATGAATAGTCTCAAACCATTTTTGGTTCCGACTCTGCTCTTAAGTCTCGCTCTATCCGGTTGCGGGGCCGGCACCCAAGGCGCCTTGCCAGCTGAAAATCCGCCGGTCAATGTCCAGAACGTGGGCGGCGGCGAAACGTTGAAGGGGCAAAGGGCTAAACAGGATGGAAAGCACGGCGAAAGTACCGCCAGAGCACAACATGCACAGTCGCCTGGGGCGCAAGCTGGCCAGGCCAACCAACAATGGCCTAATGCCCAGTGGCACATCATCACCTGGCCGCCTGATGCACAACAAGCAGCGCCATGGCAGCCGACACCATCTCCGACGCCAGCACCGGCACCTACGCCCGCAGCTCCTGCCACTCCTGCTCCAGCTCCAGCCGCAGCAGGACTGTCTGCTCAGGAACAGCAGATGCTTAATCTGGTCAATCAAGCCCGCCAAGCCAATGGCTTGAGCCCGCTAAGAGCACACACAGAGTTAACCCGCCTGGCCCGCGTAAAATCGCAGGATATGATCAACGGGAACTATTTTTCCCATCAATCTCCAACCCATGGCTCTCCGTTTGACATGATCCGCAACGCAGGTATTGGCTTCCAGACGGCAGGAGAGAACATCGCGGGGAACCAAAGTGTTGATGGTGCTCATACCTCGTTGATGAATTCCCCTGGTCATCGAGCCAATATCCTAAGTAATGAGTATAACTATATTGGGATTGGAATTGTATCAGGCGGGGCTTATGGGAATATGTTTACGCAGATGTTTATCAAGCAGTAAAATGAAAACCGCCTGGGGATGGCGGTTTTTATGCTGTGATCGTATCAATGTATCTAGGATCTTGGAATAAAGAATCTTGATTTTGTTCATCCTGCAGGAGATCATCCACGCGCTGTTCTGGAAAATCTCTTGTAGTGCTCTCGAAAAATTCTGGATTTACTTGTCGTTGGCGTCTAGGAATAGCATTCTTTTTTCTACTCTTTTGCACTATTTGGGGACTTGAGGCGTTGGGTCTTATTGTGCCAGGTTTCCTAATACTCTTTTTCCATTTATTAATTTTACTCTTCTGTGCCTTTACTTTTTTCTTTAGACGATTTGGCTGATCCGTTCTAGCGGCCTGTTTGGTCCCACTTTGGGTTGTTTTATCCTTGCTCGAAAGTTTCTTCAATTTTTGGGGTTTCGCTTTTATTTTCAGTGTGCCTTTATTAATAACTGCCGAATTCTTTACCTTCCTCTTTTTAGCTGGCTTACTTCTCTTTAACTCTTTGTTCTTAGATAGGTTTCCTCCTGCTAAACCCCAGTTACCAAGATGTTCTTGCCTAACTGATCTCATCATCTTCAGAAGCCTCGATCTCGTCTCGGAATCTACATGTCTCAATACCAGATTAAGATTGGAATCTAAGTCTCGGAGATTTTTTATTAGCCTATCTATTCTTCTACGAGCATAAGCCCTGTTTGCCCTTGACCAACTCACTCTCTTTCTTCTGACTAAGGCACTCTTGTTTAACAAGATCTTTCTTTCCCCAATCTTGACTGAAACGTATGAATGGGATTGATCAAAATGATTTTTCCGCATCCTACCAAGAGCATAATCTAACCTTCTTATACCCTTTTGCATATTGGCCATTTTTTGAGCAAATACCAACCTGTTCCCTCTTAGATAGGAGAGTAAGGAGTTTAAAGTACGGATCTCTTCCCTGAAGCTTTGCTTTTCTCTGGAGTTAGTCATTCTCCGAATCGAACTTGGCTTCAATATTCTCATCCCCTTAAACCATTTGTGCTACTATCCTATTAGTCAAATCATCTAAGGGCAACGGCTCTTGTTCTTGAGTGATTCGCATATTTTTCATATATTGGGTATTTGATAGGTTTTTCTAAGCTACGTTAAAGTCAAAGTTTTTTTATGAAGTATCTCAAAATCTTTAGCCCTTGTGCAGAAAAAGAAGAATCTATGCCCCTAATTAAGACTTAAAAATCCTGCCTTTTCTAAGTAACTAATAGATCCTTTATCTGTTTCTTTTGTTAATTCTGGAATAACAGATTCCTCATAAGCATCCGATATTTCCGGCCGATTGTTGACTTTTTACAAAAATTCATTGAGGTCTTGACATTGGATACAATTCGGACTTGTCAACATAAGGAGTATAAATCATAAATTGCTTCCTGATCTACTAAATCTAGAGGAATATTTGTGATAAAAGTATGCAGAGCGTCCAATCCATCATTTGTTTCAAATTAATGGAATAATGCAAGGAAGACTTTTTGAAACGGCCTTCTAAATAAGTATCTGTAATGGAAATCGGCTTTTGTTAATAAGTTTTGCATCACACCTGTTTTGAATGAATAGGGAACAAATACTTTCGTAATTTCATAGAATATAATACTGATCTATCTATAATACTGATCTATCAAAATGGAGGTTTTTTCGATATGCTGATCTATGAAAAATATCAAGAGGGAGATTTAAGCTATATCGTAAACTTAATAAGAGAACAAATAGAACCTTTTTCTTCTAGGCCATTTGATAAACAGAGATTAATGAACGCAATCCGCAACAAAAATGAAACCTTACTCATCTACAGAAACAACGATCAAGAGGAAAAGAAGCGGATTGGTATTCTTGCCTATCGTCGCAGTGGAACAAGCTTGTATATCCATTACTTGGCATTAGAAAAATCTGAACAACACCATGGATTTGGACAGCAGATCTTTCAATTTCTGGAGAATGTGGCTTTTAATAAGAAGATTAAATCTTTAATTTTGCATGTTGCTAGAAAAAATAAACAAGCTATAAATGCCTATCATAAATATGGATTTATCATTTCAAGAAAAACGAAGCATTACTATACGATGAGTAAAAAGCTTAGGAAGTGAAAGTACACAATCCCCCTCAGTAGGTTTTTAAAAGATCCGCAATTGGGCTTCCCCTTCTTCTAGATTTTTGCCCCTGAGCATTTCCCCTTGTTCCCTAACATCTCTGTCTCTTCCTACCTAGCTTACCAGCTGACCGATCTGCTGTTCCACTCGCTAGCATTGTCCGGTATTATCAAACATAAAATCCGCCAGATTGTCTTAGCTTGAAAAAAGAGACTACCAGGTCATGGCAGCCTCTTTTTTCCTTTTCCTATTTTTAACAAATATTTTCTCGTACTATTCATTCTCATGCTGTGTGAACCTTTTACCAGAAAGGTAGTGTTGGACTGTAATTGTTTAGCCAAGTGCTTATTCAATTGACTTCGGGATGTAAAATGGTACACTCGCTCAAGAGGAAAACCAGCCCCAATGGCTCCCGTACCAATATACTTAGCATGGTCTCCAAACGTATAAAGAAAATCAATGTTTCTATCTGTGAGATATCTCCCAACATCTCGGTGTCCGTCCACCGAATAAATCCCCAGCTCCATCATATTGCCTAACACAGCTACTTTTTTCCCATTACCAAGCTGAACAAGAACATCAATGGCTCTCTTCATTGCTTCCGGATTGGCACTATAAGAATCATCAATGATCATAACGTTTTCCTTTACCCGGTAAACATTAAGTCTTCTTTTAGCTTTTTGAAAGTACTTTAATCCACGCTCTATTTCTGAAATCGTAAAGCCTAAAAAATCAGCAATGGCAATAGCAAATAATGCATTATTAACGTTATGTTCGCCATAAACGGGAATATAAAAATTGCCGCAGGATCCATTGGGAAAATGTACTTTGAATTTGATGCCATTTCGGTGAAGAACGATTTCAGAAGCAAAATAATCGCTGGATGGATCCTTTGAGCCAATGGAAATCATGGTTCCTTTAAAACTAGAGAGTTTGAGTAATTTTGAGTTTTCATCATCCTTATTTATGAGTAGGATTCCTTGCGGATGCATGTTTTTTATAAGTTCAGACTTTACCCTCGCTACTCCTACAATCCCATCGCGAAAATTACCGGCATGCGCACTCCCCACACTTGTAATAACTCCAATATTTGGTTGGATTATCTTGCAATGCTTTGCAATTTGGCCTCGCCGTTTCATGCCAAATTCTAAAACAATAGCACGATGGCTTGCATTAATTCTTGCTTTATTTCTCCTAGTAGACAAAAACGAGTTCCGATTACCTTTTGTCTTAAAAATCTTCCATCGTCCTTTCAATATAGCAGCGATCATTTCTTTGGTTGTTGTTTTTCCTGCGCTTCCGGTAACACCAATTATGGGTCTATCAAAATTAAATGGTTTTCCCAAATTATGATTCCCCCTTCAATTAAGATGACTTTTATTTATCTATATGTAAATACATTCTTCCTCGTATGGCTTACTATAATAGTCATTTGATAGTTT
>JBEQAI010000248.1:0-5640 GCA_041640415.1 Ammoniphilus sp.
TTGGAAGAAGTCCTGCTTTATTTTAGGCCTGTGTATTCGGACAGGCTTGAGCCATTTTCGCCTAGTGCTGTCCGAGTGAGGCTCGTATTCTGACAGGAATGAGCCATTTTCGCCTAGTGCTGTCCGAATAAGGCTCGTATTCTGACAGGAATGAGCCATTTTCTCCTAATTCTGTCCGAATGAGGCCTGTATTCTGACAGGAATGATCCATTTTCGCCTAGTGCTGTCCGAATGAGGCCTGTATTCTGACAGGGTTAAGCCATTTTCGCCTAGAGCTGTCCGAATGAGGCCTGTATTCTGACAGGGATGATCCATTTTCGCCTAGAGCTGTCGAATGAGGCCTGTATTCTGACAGGGATGATTCATTTTCGCCTAGAGCTGTCCGAATGAGGCCTGTATTCTGACAGGGATGAGCCATTTTCGCCTAGAGCTGTCCGAAATCCTGCCCCCCGTAACGGACCCGTAACTAGATGACTGGGCTTGCTGCAGCGGCCGGGGAGTGAATCTGGATATGGGAGACCAATACGCGAATCTGCTCTAGCTCCAGGTCCAAATATTCCTCGAAAGCATGGAAGATCTGGTCCTGAATCTGATTGGCCAAGGCATTCACGTTTTGCGTGAGGTCCACTTTAAGGTGGACTTCGACTTCGATGCTTGGGACATTATCCATATCCACTTTAATCTTACGGAATTCCTGCAAGAATGGGAGTGTCTGGCAGCTATGTAAAGCTATTTTTTTCATCACATGCTCAGAGACATGAATTTTGCCCGTTTGGAACTGGGGATGGACAATGGTCGTTTCTCCAATTTCCTCTTTTTTCGGGGAAAAAATCTTATCTACTTGCGCGATCAGTCGCTGGACAAAATCCTGCTCGACTTGCACACGGGGAATGGGAATGACATGCCTTCCCTGGGTGCCGCGGTCAAAAAGGGCCGCCTTGATTTCCGCGGAAGAACGGACATCCTCAATATTAATGTAATGATGAATCTCGGGCAGCGAAAGGGCTTCTTGGATCCGGTGAATCATTTTTTGGGAGGTCCCCAAAATCAGGAGACGCTCGATAGGATGAGTCTCTATGGCCGCTTTTACAGCTTCGGCGTGTTCCTTCCAGAAAAAGATCGCACGCTTCACCGCCTGTATGGTTGTTTTCTCATATTTAGCCGACTGTCCGGCTACTTTTTTTCCTTGATAAATTAAAAGTCCATCATCAATAATCGCATTAATTTTATATCTATGAGCAAGAGCCAGGGCGCTTGTACTTTTGCCGGTTCCGCTAGGACCGTATAAGGCATAGATCTCCACAATGAGTTCTCCTTTATTCATATTGGTCGTACCATCCAGTATAAGGGAAAAAACGGGGGGAGGGAAGAGCCCCTGTACAGAATAAGAAAAACAGGGCTCCTTGAAGCCCTGTTTTAATATTATGATTTGCTTTCGGTTAACATGGCTCCTAATTCCTTTGAGCGTTCTGTTGCTCTCAAGATGCAGGAAACTAAAGCTTCTTCGAATTGATACGAGCGCAATTTATCCAAGCCTGCTTGCGTGGTCCCGTTCGGAGAGGTTACCTTCTCGCGAAGGGCGGCAGGATCTTCCCCTGTTTCGATGAGCATATGCGCGGCGCCAATCAGGGTTTGCAGGATCAGTTCGCGGGCTGTTTGTTCCTCTAGTCCCGCTTTGACCGCTCCGGCTTGCATGGCTTCAACGAGATAGTAGATGTAGGCAGGACCGCTTCCGGAAAGTCCCGTTACAGCGTCCAATTGCTCTTCTTCTACAACGACGACCATACCGATCGACTCAAAAATGTGTTTAGCAAGCTCCAAGTGCTCTTCGGTCGCTGTTTCCCCTTGGCAGATGCCTGTTGCCGATAGTCCAATTGTGGCTGATGTATTCGGCATCGTGCGGATCACTGGAGCGCGGTGTCCCAGCAAGGATGTAATAAAAGAAGTGGTGATTCCCGCCACGACGGAAATGACTATCTGGTTTGGATTCGTCAGGTGTCTGATTTCCTCCAGGGCCGTGTGAACATCCTTGGGCTTCATGGCCAAGATCAGGATATCCGCCTCCTGAATGGAACTATCCTTTTGATTAGCATCGGCTACGACGCCAAAATTATATACTAACTCATCAAGACGGAACCGATCGCTGCGGTTGGTGATGCTTACAGCGCCTGGCTTGACGATCCTCTTGTTGAGCATTCCGGCCAGTACAGCTTCCGCCATGGCGCCGGCCCCCAAAAAGCAGACTTTTTTATCAGCTAACATGTTGTGCCTCCTAAATTATCGAGTTTGGCCTTGGCCGTGCAATAGGTACTTATAGGAGGTCAACTCCTTGAGTCCCATAGGTCCGCGGGCATGAAGCTTCTGTGTGCTAATTCCGATCTCTGCTCCAAACCCAAATTCAAATCCGTCCGTAAATCGGGTGGATGCATTATGGTAAACGGCCGCGGCGTCAATTTCACGTAAAAAACGTTCAGCATTCTCCTGGTTTTCGGTTAGGATGCATTCGGAATGACCACTTCCATACTGTTCTATATGAGAGATAGCTTCATCTAAGTCCACTGTTCTTACCGCTAGAATCAAATCGAGGAATTCAGCTTCCCAATCGGCTTCCACGGCCGCCTTAAGCTCAGGCTTCAGTGCACGCGTGTTTTCGCAAGCGCGGATCTCGACCCCTTTAGCCTGTAGCGCGCCGATCGCGGCATCGAGGTTCTGTTTCGCCCATTCAGGGTGGAGAAGAACCGTTTCCACTGCATTACATACAGCTGGGCGTTGGGTTTTGGCGTTTAGCATAATATTGATCGCCATATCGAGCTGTGCACTTTCATCAACATAGATATGGCAGTTTCCGACGCCCGTCTCTAATACAGGCACGGTCGCGTTCTGCACGACGTGGGTGATGAGGCCGGCTCCTCCTCTAGGAATTAGAACATCAAGATACTGATTGAGACGAAGCATTTGATTGGAAGTCTCATAGGAAGTATCCTCGAGCAGTTGAACTGCTTCTTTGGGCAAGCCGGTTTCTTCTAACGCGTTTTGGATCAATCGAATAATCGCTTTGTTGGAATGGATGGCAGAGGAACTGCCTCGCAGATAAGCGGCATTTCCGGTTTTAAGGCAAAGGGCTGCGGCATCAACGGTCACATTCGGACGAGCTTCATAAATAATTCCTGCCACTCCAAGAGGAACGCGAACTTTTTCAATCCGAAGACCATTCGGTCTCGTGAAGGTCTCCATGACTTCGCCCACAGGATCGGACAGCTCGATCACTTGTCGCAGTCCTTCCGCCATCTCCTGAATCCGTTTCTCGCTAAGAGTAAGGCGGTCCATAATGGCTGCCGAAGTGTTTTGCTGACGTGCGTTTTCTAAATCTTTCTCGTTTTCTTCCAGAAGAAAGGCGGTATTGGATAAAAGCTGCTCAGCCATAGCGGCCAAGGCTCGATTTTTCTGTTCGGTTGAAGTCCGGTTCAAGACTTTCGCTGCTTTTTTCGCTGCGATTCCTTTTTGAATTAGTTCGTTCATGACATATCCCTCCAATCATAAGATACCCATTCGTCCCGATGAATGACTTCGGGCTTAGTGGCTTGAGCTTGCGCCATTGCATATTCCGATGAATTTCCCTTCACGAGTTCAACGAGATCCGAGGCGTAATTGACGACTCCTTTTCCCAGCCGTTCTCCGGAAGAGGTGACGACCTCAACGACTTCCCCTTTTTGAAACAGTCCCTCAACCGCGGTAATCCCGGAAGGAAGCAAGCTTTTTCCTTGCTCGAGAAGCGCCATCTTCGCCCCTTGGTCAACAATGAGAGAGCCCTTCACATCCGCGTGGAAGGCAATCCACTGTTTCTTGTTGTTCATGGTGGATAGGGAGGAGGAGCCGAAGTAGGTTCCCTGTCCCGTTCCATTCATGATGTCGGCAAGCTTTTCTTTACCTTGACCGCGACCCACAAACACATTCACGCCAAAGGAAAGGGCGGTTTTGGCTGCGAGAATTTTGGATCTCATCCCGCCTGTACCTACTTTGGATCCGGCGCCGGTGGCCATCTCCTCAATGGCAGGAGTGATTTTTTCAATATAATCAAACTTCTTTGCCTGTGGATTTACACGAGGGTTGGCGTCATACACACCGTCGGTGTCCGTCAGTATAATGAGCAAATCCGCATGCAAGGCACCCGCCACCAGCGCAGACAACATGTCATTATCGCCAAAGGTCAATTCTTCTATGGCGACCGTGTCATTCTCATTGATGATTGGGATGGCGCGCTTTTGTAGGAGGGCCGATAGGGTGTTATGCGCGTTGATAAATTGTCTTCGCGTAGAAAAATCGCGGCGGGTCAACAGAATCTGTCCCACAGGAATCTGATAGTGAGAAAAGGCATGGGCATAGGTCTGGATGAGCTGCCCTTGGCCCACTGCTGCCGATGCTTGCTTCATCTCAATGGAGGTAGGCTTGCTGGAAAAGCCGAGAAGGGTGAAGCCAGCGGCAACCGCACCGGACGAAATCAGCACGACTTCGTGACCCATCTTGTGAATATGAGCTAGGGCGCTGACATGGTCGACTAGCTTGGATAGGGACAACCCGCCTTCATCTTCTGTCAAGGAACTGCTCCCGATCTTTACGGCAATCCTGCATTTTTTCTTGCCTAATAGGTTTTGCATTCGTAGGACTCCCTTCTTCAAAATTCGTGATCAAAAAAAATAAACCCTCCCATCCCTATAAAAAAGGACGAAAGGGTTACTTCCGCGGTACCACCTTAAATTGGCATACATGCCCACTTGATTCGTTGATAACAGGGTCTCACCCTGTCCAGGTTCATTCCCTGGAGGCTCTGGGGCAGGACAGGAAGGCAATTGCGACGACGGCTTGCAGCCTGTGACCGTCATTCTCTGGAACGCTTGACCCTTACTGATTCCCCATCATAGCGATAGATATTGTTCAGTTCAATTATATTGTATTATTATGCATGACTTTCAGAAAAAGAGTCAAGAGTTAAATTGTTGGTTTTGTCTTTGCCTTGACATCGATGGACCTCACACATACAATTGATATGTTACAACTGTATTCATGTTTAAAATCACCGACATATACTTTTATGCAAACAAAGATAAAGAAGAAGGTAGGAAGGGGTCTTTAATATGGAAACGTCCGTATCCTATGAACGTTCAACGACGGATGAATCAGCAGATAACCGCGCATCTCTGCCCTTGACCTGGAGAGATTATATTGAAGTAACGAAGCCTGGGATTGTCAAATCGAATCTGATCGTAATCGTGACCGGATTCTGGTTGGCATCGGCATGGAGCGATTCATTCAGTTTCTTGTTGTTTTTAGTGACGGTCATCGGAAGCTCCCTGGTTATGGGGGGATCCTGTGTACTGAACAATTATTTGGATCGAGACTTGGACCTGAAAATGGAGCGCACAAAAGAGCGAATCATCGCTTCCGGACGCATGTCAGCTCGCTTTGCCTTGATGTATGGGATGGGGCTTATACTGGCCGGAACTACGGTTTTAGGGGTTGGGGCGAATGCGTTAGCCGCTTTGCTTGGTTTGATTGGGGCATTTGTTTACGTCGTTGTTTATACCGCTTGGATGAAGAGAACGACCCACCTGAACACGGTGGTTGGCGCCATCTCCGGGGCGA
>JBEQAI010000249.1:0-5608 GCA_041640415.1 Ammoniphilus sp.
TGCTTTCTTATCCTTCCTGTAAGCTCGCGCAGGGGCCTCCCTATCTCCTTCACCTGCAACTGGGACCATCGGGCTCACTATAGCAGGTGAAGCTTCTATAGGGTCTACTGGCCTTCTCCGAATGACGGGTTCTTGTTCTCTTTCCCACGGAAAATCCGCAGGCACCGTCTCTCGGGTTGATGCCGGATCTTCTTCCATCCCTTTTCGAGCTCCTCTTGCAAAGGAACGAAACAGCCAAAATACCAATAACAATAGCCAAAGGTTGGAGAAAATGAGATCAAGCAGCCAGCTAATCAGCATCTTCTATCCTACTTTTTATCAGCATCTTGATCTCGATTGCCAGTCTGTTGACCAAAAGACTGTCTCATTTCGGTATCTGCATCAAGATTCTT
Source organism: Ammoniphilus sp. (assembly GCA_041640415.1). Classification (GTDB taxonomy): domain Bacteria; phylum Bacillota; class Bacilli; order Aneurinibacillales; family RAOX-1; genus YIM-78166. The sequence continues at coordinate 393 of JBEQAI010000249.1, forward strand.
CATATTAAGATAATCCATAACGCCTAGCTTCCCATGCTTGAGAGCTTCTGCCATGGCTTGAGGAACCTGTGCTTCCGCTTCTACTACCTTGGCCTGCATTTCCTGTACCCGCGCCTTCATCTCTTGTTCAAAAGCAACGGCCATCGCTCTACGCTCTTCGGCACGCGCCTGAGATATTTGCTTATCAGCTTCTGCCTGTTCAATCTGCAGGTTAGCGCCTATATTTCTTCCGACATCCACATCGGCAATGTCAATGGATAAGATTTCAAACGCCGTCCCTGCATCAAGCCCTTTTTCAAGGACGGTGCGAGAGATTCGGTCCGGATTCTCTAGTACTTCTTTATGGCTATTCGCGGAACCGACGGAGGTTACAATCCCTTCTCCAACACGTGCAATTATGGTTTCTTCTCCTGCTCCCCCTACGAGGCGGTCAATATTGGCCCTTACGGTAACCCTAGCCTTAGCCTTAAGCTCAATACCGTCTCTTGCAACAGCAGCAACAAAAGGCGTTTCAATTACTTTAGGATTAACACTCATCTGAACCGCTTCAAGAACATCCCGTCCTGCTAAATCGATAGCGGCTGCCCGCTCAAACAGCAAATCAATGTTGGCTCGTTCCGCTGCGATTAGAGCGTCCACTACACGATCCACGTTCCCTCCGGCCAGATAGTGACTCTCTAGCTGATTAGAGGATAGGTCAATTCCTGCCTTTCTTGCCTTAATTAAGGGATTAACAATCCGAGCAGGGAGGACTCTCCTTAAGCGCATCCCTACTAGCGTAATAATCCCAATAGGCACCCCTGAAGCCAAGGCTGAAATCCACAGCATCACAGGAACAAACGTAAAGAACACGGAAAGTACAACCACTCCTAGAGCAACTGTCAGCAGAAATGATAGCGTTGCTGCATCCATCTTATCAACTCCATTTAGTCATTATTTTTTAATTCACGTACAACGACACGCGTGCCTTCCACTCGAACGACTCTAACCTTCTTTTCTTTTTCGATATAACTTCCCTCTGTCACGACATCGATCAGCTCTCCATCAATCTGAGCCGTTCCCGACGGTCTTAAAGTTGTGACCGTTACCCCTTCTTTGGATAGGAGTCCTCTCCAATCTTTAGGAGCCGAATAACCTTTCTCGTTTCTTTGGTCTTCTCGCAAAATGAATCTGTTCCATATTCCGCGGTGACCAAAATATTTGATAACAATAAACGAAATAACAAGAGTGATGACGAATGCGATACCTAGTGAGATCGAACCATGGGTAGCATCATAAGCAGCTAAAACGATCCCAGATAAAATAGAGATCAAGCCAATGCCTCCAAATATCCCAAAACCAGGGACGACTATTTCAATAAGAAGCAAAATAACCCCCGCAATGAAAAGTACAATATGCAGCCAGTCAGCGAACCCCGCAATATAGTGCCCAAAGAAATAAAGGGAAAAAGCGGTTAAACCAATTAACCCAGGCACTCCGAATCCTGGGACCAAAAGCTCAATGACAATACCGGCTAGCCCTATTGTCAGCAATAAAGGAATTATATAAGGACTAGTTACCCACCTTGCCACTCTTTCTCCCATATTGGGCTCTAGGTTAATGATCATAGCCTCCGCAAAGCCTGTTTGGTTTAAAGCATCTTCAAAGTTTTGGGCAAGATAGTCTGCATATCCTACTTCCTTAGCGACACTTGGGGCAAGAGATAAGATCTTGCCTTTTTCAGTAACCCCTTCAATCTCAATTTGTGGATTGACCATCGCTTCAGCAATTAAAGGATCTCTTCCATTCATCTCGGCAGCACTTCTCATTTTTTTCGTCCAAGCGGATACAAACTTTTCTTCCGCCATGTTCCCCGCCAAGTCAATAGGAGCAGCAGAGCCCATCGCGCTGCCTGGTGTCATTATAATCTTATCAGCATTAAGTGCTATGTAAGTTCCAGCGGAGAAGGCTTCATCCACGATATAAGCATAGACGGGTCGCTCTTCTTTTCGAATTAATTGCCCTATTTGCCCTGCTGCCTGCACCTCCCCCCCAGGGGTATCGATCATCAGAAATATTGCATCGGCTTCATTTAGTCCGGCTTCCGCGAACCCCCTTTGCAAAAAACTATAAAGTCCTTGTTCAACTCCTTGCTCAACAGGGATGACATAAACCAGCTGACCGGTTTGCGCTTTGGTTTGAGGGGGCAACAGGATATAGGCTAATGTTGCCAAAAAAAAGAAACTCATCATAATCCTAGTAAGGCTATTGCTATGCGACATTCTACCAAACCTCCCTTCTGCTCCAGATTCGTACCCGTGCTAGCACCTTAATTTTTCCCTTTTCCGCCCCGGACTATTACTACATACGGAGTTAATTGGAAAAAGTTTCATTAATGAAAATCAAAGACAACACAAAAACACCTTATGCGGATGCATAAGGTGTTTGTATGTTCTAAGGAAGCAATTCCTGAACAATTTTGTTCACGAGGTTTCCATCGGCTTTGCCTTTGACTTTAGGCATGATGGCTCCCATAACCTTTCCAAGGTCCTTCTTCGAAGTAGCTCCAACTTGTTCTACCGTCTCTTGTACAATTTGACGAACCTCTGCTTCGCCTAATTGTTCAGGTAAGTATGTTAATAACACTTCGATTTCAGCGCGAGTTTGCTCAGCCAAATCGGTTCGGCCAGCATTTTCAAATTCTTGGAGGGAATCGCGTCTCTGTTTCAACTCACGATTGAATAAAGTCAGCACCTGATCGTCGGTAAGCTCTTTACCTTGGTTGATTTCTTCATTCTTAGCAGAAGATTTCACCATGCGGATGACGGAGAGTTTGAGCTTATCCTTAGCTTTCATGGCTTGCTTCATATCATCGTTAAGTTTATCAAGTAGACTCATTTCGTCACCCTATCCTACTTAAACTAAAAAAATTTAGAACTTGCGCTTGCGAGCAGCTTCAGACTTCTTCTTGCGCTTAATGCTAGGCTTTTCATAGTGTCTGCGCTTCTTCACTTCAGCTAGAATACCGGCCTTACCTGTTTCACGTTTAAAACGACGAAGAGCGGCATCAAGAGATTCGTTTTTACGTACGCGAACTTCAGACATTGCTTTTCCCTCCCTCCGCATTAACCATTAAAAACAATCTTATTCAAGACTGTCAAAGCATATTATATTATACCTAGGCTACCCTGGTCAATATCAACTTATATTATTATTTATTTATTCCTTCCAACCCCAGAGATGGTAGTGAAGATGGAAAATCTCCTGGCCGCCCTTTTCTCCACAATTATTGATCAATCGCATCCCTTGAAGCTCCATCTTATGATACATGGTTTGTGCAATCTTATGTATATAAGCCATGAGTTCTAGATCTTCATCCGCAACATCCATCATGGTTGGGATATGCTTCTTCGGAATAATAAGCAAGTGTACCGGCGCTTTCGGATGAATATCATGGAAAACCATGACTTTATCGTCTTCATATTCAATTTTGGCAGGGATTTGCTTTTCAATGATCTTGCAGAACAAACAATTTGAATCCATGGTGTTACCTCCTCTTACTAGATAAATTCACTGTACCGCTTTTTGGAGAATTATGTCAAGGGAGCTATCGCTTTCCTTTGCTGGTTGCTCCCATCCTCGTCTTAGTGTTAGCATAAAAACAAATGATTTTTTTTGCGAATGGAGGAACCCTACATGCTTACACTTGAAGAAATATGCCGGGCCACCGGAGGAAAACTAATCGGTTCTTCCCCCTCACTGCCTATTACATCCTTTCACTTTGATACCAGGCAGATCCTTCCTGGAGCCATGTTTATTGCCATCACCAGCGGTTCCCGTGACGGGCACTTATTTATAGCTGATGCAAAAGCCAATGGAGCCGCAGCCATTCTTATTTCAGACGAGAGATATCTACAAGACGAATCTGGTCTAGCGTATGTTCTTGTGAAAGACACGCAACTCGCTTTTGGTGAGATCGCTCGCTACTATCGGACTCGGCTATCTATTCCGATTGTAGCGGTTACGGGGAGCAATGGCAAAACCACAACCAAAGATATGATTGCCCACATTCTAGCTCACAAGAAATCCGTCTATAAGACCTACAAAAATTTTAACAATCACCTTGGCGTTCCCCTTTCCATCCTGCAAATCAATAATGAACACGAAATGGCTGTTTTAGAAATGGGGATGAATCATGCTGGAGAAATTGATTATCTCGCCTCCATTGGCAAGCCCGACGTTAGTGTAATCGTAAATGTAACAGACGCCCATATTGAAAATCTAGGATCAAGGGAAAATATTGCTCGGGCAAAAGGAGAGTTGCTCCCTCACACCTCGCCTTCTGGTTTCGCCATTCTTAATGGCGATAATGAGTTCGTTGTCAGTGTAAGTCATTTGAATCCAGGAAAAAATTTCTTTTACCGCATCGGAAAGGAAGCCGATATCTATGCTACCGATCTTCGCACAACCGAGCAAGGAACAACCTTTACCGTTCACATGGATAAGCAAACCTACAGTATGGCCATTCCTATGTTTGGCGCTCATAACGTAGCGAATTGCCTGCCAGCTATATTTATTGCTTACCGTTACGGTTACTCCCTAGAAGAGATTCATTCCAGCTTATCAACCTTATCGATATCTCCCATGAGGTTTGAACTAGTCAGAGATTCGAAAACAGCTACGATGATTAATGATGCCTACAATGCCAGTCCTACCTCGATGAAGAGCTCGATTGAGACGTTTGCTGGAATACTCCCAACCCATAAAAAAGTGCTTGTCTTAGGCGATATGTTTGAATTGGGGGCAGAAAGTCCAGCTTATCATCAGGAAGTAGGGCAGTTTATTCAAGAGCTGGATGCGGCGAATGTGGCTTATGTGGTTACCGTAGGAGATAAGTCCCGGTTTATCGGGGAATCATTATCCCTCCCTACACAGCACTTTGAAGACAAGAAAGAAGCCGCTGCATTCCTTACCCGGTTTATGAACCCCCAGTATGCTTTACTGTTTAAAGCGTCAAGAGGCATGAAGCTGGAGGAGATTATTCAGGATGTCCTGGCAAAACAATAAAGAAGGCCGCAGCCCGTTTGCCTTGTGGACATGAGATCCCTTAAATAAATAGAAAAGAGGGGGAATTAGTGCTGGCGGACATAGGTTCCGTTATTTTCATAAAACAAGATTCTTTTTGCCTGTTTGGAAACAAATAACAGATCCAGTGTCCGATAACCTCTCCAAATGGG
>JBEQAI010000250.1:0-5604 GCA_041640415.1 Ammoniphilus sp.
TATATCCACAGGCATACCGGAATCAATACTCTCAGCAAATTCCTCCATTGCGGTTATCGATTCCTTCAGCAGCGCAATATGTCTAGCGTTGCTTACATAGGTCTGATCCTCTTGCATCACCTGACCCCGGAAAAATAAATTCGCAATGGCTTGTTCTAAGTCTTCTATTCCCTCTTCCTCTTTTACTGACGTAGTAATAAAAGGTACGTGCGGAACTCGTTTTTTTACCTCATCTACGTCCAGTTGTTGAGGTAAATCCACCTTATTTATGATGACTATTGTATTTAATTCTCCAACAATTTCCAACAAGGTACGATCTTCATGAGAAAGTTCTTCATTATAATTAAGTACAAGTAAGATAAGATCGGCTTCATGAAGCATCTGCCTTGATTTTTCTACCCCAATCTTCTCTACAATATCCTCTGTCTCACGTATCCCGGCTGTGTCCACTAAACGTAATGGAACTCCCCGTACATTGACATATTCCTCAATCACATCTCGTGTCGTCCCAGGTATATCGGTTACAATCGCCCGATTTTCGTGAATAAGACTATTGAGTAATGATGACTTTCCCACATTGGGTCTCCCAATAATGACGGTAGAAAGTCCTTCACGCAAGATCTTACCTTGCTCCGAAGTGCGGACTAGCCTTTTAATTTCCTCTTTAATTCCTCTGCTTTTTTCTAACAATAGGTTCCTTGTTACGGATTCCACATCATGTTCAGGATAATCAATATTGACTTCAATATGAGCCAACAGCTCTAAGATCTCTTGCCTCAATTTATGAATCAGTCTTGACAGCTTCCCTTCCACTTGATGAAGTGCCACCTTCATCGCACGATCCGTTTTGGCACGAATTAGATCTATGACTGCTTCTGCTTGTGATAAATCAATTCTTCCATTTAAAAATGCCCGCTTCGTGAATTCTCCTGGTTCCGCTAACCGAGCTCCGTTCTCCAATGCCAGCTGTAAAGTCCTATTGACAGAAACGATTCCTCCATGACAGTTAATTTCAACAACATCCTCTTTTGTAAACGTCCTTGGAGCTCTCATTACCGAAACCATGACTTCTTCTTGAATCGTTCCTTCACCAGGATCAATTAAATAGCCATAATGCAACGTATGGGTATCCACAGTGGATAACTTTTGCTTCCCTTTAAAAATTTTATCCACAACCTCGATGGAGTTCGGCCCACTCACACGGATAATTCCGATCCCTCCCTCTCCCATTGGGGTCGCTATGGCTGCAATTGTATCAAATTCCATTTCACGTACTCCTTATAAAAAAATCCTTAGTATATAGATTTCCCTAAATTACTAGAATATCATACCAGTACACATTAAAAAAGCCTCCCCCAGCACATTTTGCATATTTATTCAGGACAAAAAAAGACCCATGTACAAGATTTGTACATGGGTCTTTAGATTTAGTCTTTAAACTCACTTCTTAGCTTGAATCACGATATAGCGGTTAGGCTCTTGCCCTTCACTATAGGTATTAATATTTTTTCGGTTTTGAAGAAACGTGTGGATAACTTTTCTTTCATGAGAAGGCATCGGTTCAAGCTTGACAATTTGTCCTGATTTTATCGCTTTGTGAGCTAAACGATCCGCTAGCTGCTCCAATGTTTGTCTGCGTTTGAATCGATAACTTTCGGCATCTAGAATGATACGTAGATAGGAATCGGAATGCTTATTTCCAACCGTATTGACCAAAAATTGCAAGGAATCTAGCGTTTGGCCTCTTCTGCCGATAATAATCCCCAGATCTTCTCCCATAATCTCAAATAAGGTATGGTCTTTTTCTTTTTTCACTTCGATTGAGGCTTGAACACCCATGGTAGCTAAAATTTCCTGCAAAAATTGCTTCGCTTCATCGATGGGATTAATATTTAGCTCAACCTCTAATTTAGCAAGTCGTGCACCTATTAAACCAAAAAAACCTTTGCTGGGTTCTTCTAAGATGGTTACGGTTACTTGGTTTTTTTCAGCATTTAACTGTTTAAGGGCCATGGCAATGGCTTCATCAACCGTTTTGGCGGTAACCGTTACTTTCTTCACTTTTTCTTAACCTCCTGAGCTGGAACATTAGGGGTGTTCCCCTTAATGAAAAAGGTCTGAACAATGGTGAAGATGTTACCAAATACCCAATATAAGGATAGGGCTGCAGGCAAAGTTACTGCAATGACTAGGATCATAATGGGCATGATAACGAGCATCATCTGCATTTGTGGGTTTGGAGGCATCCCCATCCCCATCATCTTGCTCTGGAAATACGTCGTGATGGCAGCAAGAATCGGTAATATGTAGTATGGATCTGGTTGGCCAAGAGCCATCCAAAGAAAACTATGCTCCCTGACATGCTCATTCCGCATAATAGCTTGATAAAAAGCGATCAGAATAGGCATTTGAACCAATAAAGGCAAGCACCCTGCTAAAGGGTTCACGTTATGCTTTTGGAATAGCTTTAATGTTTCTTCCTGAATTTTTTGCTGATTATCCTTATATTTATCCCTGATCTTCGTTAATTCTGGCTGAAGAGCCTGCATGGCTTTTGAACTTTTTAATTGCTTGACCATTAAAGGTAAAATAGCCAAACGGATAATAACGGTCGTTGCCAGAATTCCTAGGCCATAGCTCCCCCATAGTAGAATCGAGGATTCATCAATTAACCAGGACAAAGGATATACAAAATAACGATCCCAGAACCCGCCTGTATTGGGATCAATCGGAGGCGGGTTCGTCATATAATCCATGCCGCAACCCGATAGTAACAGCATCAATAATGCTATAGGTAAATAGGTAATGCTCTTGAAACGCAAGAAAACTCCTCCTTGCAAGAATTAAAATTATGTATGACTATTAAGGAACAGGATCATAACCACCTGGATGAAACGGATGACACTTTCCGATTCGAATTAGGGTTAGCCAAGTCCCTTTCATAGCTCCGAATTTCTCGATAGCTTCAAACCCATACGCAGAACATGTAGGATAAAAACGACAGCTTGGCGGCTTTAAAGGAGAGATTCCTCTCTGATAGAAGCGGATGCTTCCTAACAATAGTCGCTTCATATCCCTTCCTCCTTAGCATACCTTATGATAAGAGTTTTCCTTTTTTTAAGCAGTGATTCAGACTTGCTGAAACCTCCTGGAACTCCATCTCTGTCACAGGGGCCCGCGCGATAATGACCAGATCACCCTTCCACTGCAATTCAGGCATCACCATTCTAGCCGCTTCCCGAATCAATCTCTTGGTTCGATTCCTAACCACTGCGTTACCAATCTTTTTACCTACCGATATACCAATCCGTATATGCTCTTGTCCCTCTTTAGCCAGCATATAGACGACAAATTGTCGATTCGCAACAGATTTCCCCTGATCAAACACTTTTTGAAAGTCATTCTGGCTTCGAATTCGATGTTGACTTTGTAACATAATTAAGCCCCTATCCCATAGAAAGTTGGTTCCTTCTTATACTTATCAGAAAGTATAGTACGTATCATAGGATACGCCAGTAGCCTTCTTATGAATTATAGGAATGCAGAGATAGGAATAAACCCTAGACAACACAAAAAAACCCTTTAATTACAGAAAGGCCACTTGCATAAGTGGCCTAGGCAGATAATACTTTTCTTCCTTTTCTGCGACGCGCAGCAAGAACTTTACGACCGTTCTTCGTGCTCATTCTCTTACGGAATCCGTGCACTTTCTTACGCTTACGGTTATTCGGACTAAACGTTGGTTTCATTATATCCACCTCCCTTGAGGAATCACACTATTCTAACACCAGGCATAAGTCTCCATGATCCTTATCTCCAGTGCTGCCTCTCCTTTCGCAACCCTGCACAAAAAGAAAAGACATACTCGATTATTATATTCCTTCCCTATGTTCCTGTCAAGGATGGACCTTGTCCAACTTTTGGACAAACCCAAAACTGTACTATTCTCCAACTGACACAGCGCTAGATTATTTCCCAAACACGATGTGGAAAACTGTGAAACATTTTTCGGGACATATCGACAAGGTTATCGAGAGAATATCCACATAATATAGTGTTGTGAATAAAAACATACCACAACTTGTTGTGGTTGTGGATAAATACGAAAAACCCATTGATATTAACGTTTTTATTTGCTATCATAGTTGTGTTTTCACTCGTGGATAAGACCTAAGTCGTATAGGGGTTTTCCACAATCTGTGGATAGAAATGTGGACAATTATCCACTATTGTGATTATTAACAGCTATGAATATGTGGATGGTGGGCGAATCGTGTCGAAGCACCGACTAAATAAAGAAATCGAGGCTTTTTACATTCACATCCATTGTGTATAAGTATTTAGGGGGAATGGTATGAAAGGGATTCAAAAAATGTGGGACAAGGCCCTTGCCATGATAGAGACAAAATTAAGTAAACCGAGCTTCGAAACATGGTTAAAATCAACGAAGGCCATTGCCCTTGATGATGATACCTTATTCATTTCAGCTCCCAACGAGTTTTCGAGAGATTGGCTCGAATCTAGATATGCCCAATTAATCGTTGAAACATTATATGAGATCACCGGGGAAAATATGAAAATTAAAATCGTGACTTCCGACTCTGATGTCAACGCCAAGTCCAATACACCTAAAAAAGCGGACGAGAAAAGAGTGTATGCCTCTGATGAGAATGGACCAGTACATATACTCAATCCGAAGTATGTATTCGACACGTTTGTCATTGGAACCGGAAACCGATTTGCCCATGCAGCATCGCTTGCTGTAGCAGAAGCTCCTGCTAAAGCTTACAACCCCTTGTTTATCTATGGTGGTGTTGGTTTAGGAAAAACCCACTTGATGCACGCAATCGGCCATTATGTCCTGGAACATAACCCATCAGCTAAAGTCGTTTATCTCTCCTCTGAAAAATTTACCAATGAGTTCATCAATAGCATCCGAGATAATAAAGCGGTTGATTTTCGCAATAAATACCGGAATGTGGATGTTCTACTCATTGATGATATTCAGTTCTTGGCGGGAAAAGAACAAACCCAAGAGGAATTTTTCCATACATTTAATGCCCTTCATGACGAAAGCAAGCAAATTGTCATTTCGAGTGATCGGCCGCCAAAGGAAATTCCCACGCTAGAAGATCGGCTTCGTTCTCGCTTCGAATGGGGATTGATAACCGATATCCAGCCGCCAGATCTCGAAACAAGGATCGCCATCTTAAGGAAAAAAGCGAAGGCAGAGAATCTAGATATTGTGAACGAAGTGATGGTCTACATCGCCAACCAAATCGATACGAATATTCGTGAGCTTGAAGGGGCACTCATTCGTGTAGTGGCTTATTCCTCGTTAATTAATCGAGATATTGATGTGGATCTGGCCGCAGAAGCATTAAAGGACATTATCCCTTCCAGTAAACCTAAAATGATTACGATTCTAGATATCCAGCGAGTAGTTGGAGAGCATTTTGGAGTGAAATTAGAGGATTTTAAAGCAAAGAAGCGTAATAAATCGATCGCTTTTCCAAGACAGATTGCGATGTACCTATCCAGGGAACTCACGGACTTTTCTCTCCCTAAGATTGGCGATGAGTTTGGAGGACGTGACCACACTAC
>JBEQAI010000251.1:0-5603 GCA_041640415.1 Ammoniphilus sp.
GGGAGGTGCATACGGAGAAGATCTTGTTCGAGATGTTTTATCACCGGGTATATAAAACCGCGTACTTTATCACCCATGATCGAGATCTGGCACAGGACGTAACCCAGGAAACCTTTATTAAAGCATTTAAAAATTTACATACTTTGGATGATGGCAAAAAGATCGAAGCCTGGCTAGGAACAATTGCGACAAGGACAGCCATTGATTTTCTTCGCAAAATAAAAAGATGGAAAGATTTTACCGCTGAAGACGACTATAATGATGAGATAGGGATCAAAAATGAATCCGTATCCTCTGTTGAGCGGCAGATCGTAGACCAATACATAAAAGATTTGCTCCAAGAAGAAATCTTGAAATTAAAGCCAGAATACAAGCAAGTGGTCATCTTGAAATATGATTATGAGCTTAAAGACGAAGAGATCGCATCGGCACTACAGGTAACCGTCGGAACGGTCAAGACACGTCTGCACCGGGCTAAGCAAAAATTGAGGACCTCACTGCAAGAGCATCCAGCCATACGGGATGGTGATATCATTTGACGAAAAAAGATTGCTTAGATGACTTAATGAAAGACCTGGTCTTGGATCAAATCAAAAATTGCCCTGCACCCCCATTATCTTCAGATGAGGCTTGGGAGAAAATCCAAATACAGATAGAACGTGAGACATCCTCAAGGTATTCCTTTTCAAAAATGAAAGGAGTCTATGCTGCATCGGGTTTCCTCCTGTTAGTAGCGCTGTTCACATGGAGCCCTAATAATGGGGGAGCATTCCATAAAATCATTCAAATGGTTCAGGGCTATAAAGAAAATTCAGCTCAAATGTTAATTCGAGTTGGTGACATCCCCACTGACGATAAAGGAGCACCTCCACAAGAGGAATTCAGTATTGTACCAGGATCACAGTCCGTTCCTAAGGATATGACATTGGAAGAAGCCCAAGAGATTATGGCATTTCCTATCATGGTACCGCATGTGATCCCAGAGAACTTTAAGCTTCATCATGCTACCGTCATGACCAATGCTATTGATGAAAAGTACAGTGAAATCATGCTCTATTATGCGAATGATTTGGAAAAGGAAAAATTCTTTTACGTTAAACAATTTACTATTAGTGACCACTTTGGTGCAGGCGCTACGTATGGAGATCGGCTTGTTGAGGAAGTAACGATTGGAGGCCATAAGGCAACGCTAGCCTATTCCCCAGAAGAGGATTTCAGCACGCTCACCTGGGTCACTCAAAGCCATTACCTTTCTATTTGGGGGCATTTAAATAAAGACGATATTATCCAGGTTGCAAAGTCGTTACGATAAGATTTTTGACTGTTCAGCTCCGAGATGGTTAACGATGGAGTAGCAGGTGTTATTATCGAATCACGGAATCATCAAATCCTAACCCCGAACGCCCGATAAAAATTGTTAAGTTTAGGAATAACGGTGCTCCTGTTGGTTTTAAAGTGGTTGAATAAGGATTGTGAAAATGAAAAAGCGGAGAACAGAGTCTCCACTTGTATGAAAGGGGATTTCATGAGCTGTGCTGGGCAGCTAGATGGGGGAAAGAGATTAAAAGAACCCTGGGCGGCTAACAATCACAAGTAGAATGTAGAGGACAAGAATAAACGCAAGTCCGCCACCACCAACTCCAATTGCACTCATAAGGCTCAGCCTCCTTTCTCTTAAGCTACTATTATCGTATGAAAATATGTCGTTAAGGTACAGGCGGATAACCCTAGTTTAAAGTGGATTTAAAGGATAGGCAGTGAATTTTTAAATAGAATATGATATTCAAACCCTAGCAAATTATGGTTAAATAAAATTGAGAAAAAAGGAGGGGGAATTCAAACTGCCACCTTACATCCTAGAACTATTAAATCTGAATAAATCCTATGACGACCACTCCGTCATCGACGGCATCAGCCTACAGGTTGGCTTGGGAGAGTTCCTGACCCTGTTAGGTCCATCCGGCTGTGGAAAAACCACGACCTTACGTCTCTTGGCGGGATTTGAGCAGCCGGACGAAGGAGAGATCCGAATGGAAGAAAAGGATATTACGCATCTGCCGGCCTACAAACGGGATGTGAACACCGTTTTCCAAAGCTATGCTCTTTTTCCCCATATGAATGTGTTTGACAACATCGCCTTCGGTCTTAAGATGAAGAAAGTATTGAAATCGGAGCTGCAGCAACGGGTAGCCGACATGTTGTCCGTGGTGCAAATGAGTGAATATGCCAAGCGAAAGCCTGAGCAGTTAAGCGGGGGACAGAAGCAACGAGTAGCCATAGCGAGAGCTTTGGTTAATCAACCGAAAATTCTTCTTCTTGATGAGCCGCTAGGCGCCTTGGATCTCAAGCTCCGTAAGCAGATGCAAGGGGAGCTGAAGCATCTGCAGCAGAAATTAGGAATTACGTTCATTTATGTCACGCATGATCAGGAAGAGGCCTTGACGATGTCGGATCGGATTGCGGCGATGAATCAGGGAAGGATCGAACAGATCGGAACTCCGGAAGAGATTTATAAGCGTCCCAAGTCTCGTTTTGTTGCCAACTTTATTGGGGAGGCCAATCTCTTGGAAGCCCATATCGAATCCCTTGAAAAGGAAACCATGCGGATAAAGTGGTTGGATTACCAATTTTCCTTGTCTCGATATCCGTCCTGCAAGGAAAAGAGTCTAGTTCATCTAGCTATTCGCCCTGAGAATCTTCGGCTTTGCCCTAGGTCAGAAGAAACGTCTCCGTTGATCTCAGCAACCTTCCAAGAGCGAACCTATGCGGGGGCTTTTTACAAAACGATTGTTTCCGTACAAGGAACTGAACTGGTAGTACATGAGACACCAGAAGATGTCATTTCAGCAACCAAAGGAGACCGCGTCTATCTCTCTTGGAGTCCACATAATCTGATGGTGGTGGAGTCATGATGATCGTTCCGTTTATCTTATGGATGCTTGCTTTTTTTGTTGTCCCCATCACCTTAGTTTTATTTGTTAGCTTGATGTCCAAAGGGATCTATGGCGGGATCGATTATACCTTCACCTTAGAGAACTACCTCCGCTTTTTAGACCCTATATATCTTCACATTCTCGGCAAATCATTATTCATTTCTGGATTCGTAACGCTGTTATGCTTGCTGTTTGGATACCCTTTTGCTTACTTGGTGGCCAGGTCCCCAAAGAAATATCGGAATTTATTATTGTTTCTCGTCATTATTCCTTTCTGGATGAATTCTCTAATTCGGACCTATGCCTGGATCGTATTGCTCCGAACGGAAGGCGTCATCAATACCCTGCTGATGCAATTCGGATGGGCGAATCAGCCATTGGCGCTTCTTTATCATGATGGCGCTGTTCTGATTGGATTAGTGTATACATTGTTTCCGTTTATGGTTTTACCCTTGTATACTTCCATTGAAAAACTAGATGCTACCCATTTGGAAGCAGCTAATGATTTGGGAGCAAGCCCGTGGAGGACGTTTTGGAACATTACGCTGCCTTTAACGTTTCCAGGGATCGTGGCAGGATCCCTCCTCGTCTTTATGCCGTCTTTAGGTTTGTTCTTTATTCCGGATCTCATGGGTGGAGGGAAAGCCATGTATATCGGAAATCTTATCAAGAATCAATTTCTTGCTGCCCGTGACTGGCCATTCGGTGCTGCGGCTTCCGTCATTCTGCTTGGATTGACATTTGGATTTATTTATTTCTACAAAAAAGTTTCCAAGAACCGGCCAGAGTCCGAGGTGCTATAAGATGAATGTGAGATGGACTCGTTTGCTCTCGGGCTTTTACATGGCTTTGATCATCAGTTTACTCTTCTTGCCCATTCTGGTGCTGGTCGTTTTCTCCTTCAACGATTCCAAGCTGAATGCGGTTTGGATGGGTTTTACTACCGAATGGTATGGGAAAATACTGCTAAATCGCAGCATCCTGGAATCGGCCAAAAATAGTCTGCTTGTTGCCTTCTTATCCACTCTAATTGCAACCGCGATTGGTACCTTAGCAGGAGTGGCGATGTACCGCTACCGCCTGAGAGCCAAATCAGTACTCGACGCTTTGGTTTATTTGCCGCTTGTTATCCCAGAAATCGTGATGGGTATTTCCCTTCTTGCGCTGTTTGCCCTGTTAAAGATCCCATTAGGCCTGTTTACTTTAGTGGTAGCACACGTGACATTTAGCGTCCCATTGGCCATTGTCATTATCCGTGCACGCTTGCACGGTTTCGATCGCTCCATTGAGGAAGCGGCTCTTGATCTAGGAGCTACCGAATGGCAAACCTTTCGCCACATTATTCTACCGAGGATTATGCCGGGTGTTGCAGTAAGTGCTTTATTAGCTTTCACGCTATCCATTGATGACGTCATTGTGAGTTTTTTTGTGGCAGGCCCAGGAAGCACCACGCTTCCTCTTAAAATTCTCTCCATGGTGAAATTTGGTGTATCCCCGGAAATCAATGCGTTATCTACGGTGATGCTGGTGATGACCATAGGTATTGTGTTAGTGGCCGAACGGATCCGACTTCGTAGAAATCAAGATTAAAGGAGGAACAAAACATGAAAAAATTCTTTTTACTTGGACTATCCCTACTGTTGAGTATGGGACTTACCGCTTGTGGTGGAGCCCCGGCCGAGAAGGATGAAAAAGTCCTGAATATTTTTAACTGGTCAGAGTACTTGCCGGAAACGGTGATTGACCAGTTTGAAGAGGAGTACGGCATTAAAGTAAACTATGATACGTTTTCCTCCAATGAGGAAATGCTGGCAAAGCTCTCCGTGGGCTCCGCCCAATACGATCTTACCGTAGCGACGGATTATATGGTCGATATCATGATCAAGCAGGGGTTACTAAAAACGATTGAACAAACGAACATTTCTAACCTGAAAAATATAGCCCCAGAGATGCTGCAAAAGCCACATGATCCAACCGGACAATATTTTGTTCCTTATATGTGGGGAGGAGTGGTCATCGCAGTCAACACGGAGAAAGTAACTTCCCCCGTGGCGGGCTATAAGGATTTGTTAAGAGAAGAATTTAAACATGCATTAGTGGTCCCAGATGATATGCGGAGCATGATCGGCGTAGCCAATCTGCTCCAAGGCCAATCTTTAAATGCGACCGATCCGGCGGTGCTGGAAAAATCGAAACTGTTGCTACTTGAACTGCAGCCACAAATCAAGGTATACGATAGCGACAGTCCGAAGACACTTCTGATCAATGGCGAAGTGACAGCAGGCATTGTATGGGGAGCCGAGGCATATCTGGCCAAACAGGAAAACCCAGCCATCCAAACGATTATAGCGGAAGAAGGAATGGAATTATTCCAGGATAACTTTGTCATACCGAAGGGAGCCCCTCATAAGAAAAATGCCGAGCTGTTCATTGACTTTATCCTGCGTCCCGAAATCAGCGCGGAAATATCCAAGGAATTTCCCTATGCCAATCCAAACGTAGCTGCTCATCCATTGATTGATCCACAAACCTTAAATGACCCAGCTGTTTATATTCCTGCTGACGCGATGAAAAGAGGAGAGTATATGACCGACTTGGGGGAAGCGACGAAAGTGTATGACCGCATTTGGTCGGAGGTTAAGCAGTAAACAGAATGTACGTTGTATGAAG
>JBEQAI010000252.1:0-5581 GCA_041640415.1 Ammoniphilus sp.
TCAATAATCCCGTATACGGGGCAGCTAACGTGATGGCGACCAACATCCGCAATGCCATTCGCATCCACAGTGCAACCGGTGGCTCCACGAACCTGATGATGCATGTAGTGGCCGCGATGCTCTATGGGGGCTACGCCTTTAACTTATCCGAGTATGATCAAATTCACCATGAGGTTCCGATTCCTGACCTATTCGACTATAGCCTCACGCAGGGAAGAGACATTTTCGCCTTAGCGATGCAATGCTGCAGCGGCAAGAGCAGGGGGATGGAGAGCGTCATCTATGAACTCATCCAGAATGGTGTGCCGATGGATGTGGATGCACCGACAGTCGCAGGCAAGACCTGGCGTGAACGATTAAGCCGCACGGATAGCCTATCTGCAACCCATGTGCAGGAAAACCCGATCATCCTATCTAAGCCGCGACGCCCCTTCAGCGGAGTCGATGTGCTGAGCGGCAATTTCTTCGAGACCGCCGTCGTGAAGATCAGCGGCATGACGACTGAACAGCTGGATCAATTCGATAAGAAGGCTGCCTTTGTTCTTTACTACGAGAATGAGGAAAATGCCAACCGGGGATTGCTCGATCCCAACCTATTGAAAAAAATCAAGGATAATAGAGAATTTAACCAAGATAATCTATTGGCTGTCCTGAAGAATAATGAACCTGCGAGCTACGACAAACTAAAAGAACTAGATTATGATGATCTCTTTGACCAAATGGTGGAAAACGGATCGTTGAAGCTGGCTGTGGTCGTTTCCGGGCAAGGGCCTTTAGCCTTTGGCATGCCGGAGATGTTCACCCCGATGCAGCATATTAATGCCAATCATGGGCTCAAGCGCCTCGCCACCTTAATCAGCGACGGCCGCTATTCCGGAGTCACCTACGGAGCGGCCATCGGCCATATGACTCCTGAGGCGGTGCAAGGAGGAGGAATCCTTTATCTGGAGACAGGCGACCTACTTTATCTGAACCTGCGTGAACGTCAGGTGCAATATCTGAATGAAATGGCCTTCCGCTTCGGTACTATTGACTACCGCTTTGATCATGTCGTGACGGAGCGGCAGGAGTTAGCACAATCCAGACTAGAGCGCATTCGCAAGCGCCAGCGCCAAGTGGCTGCGAGCAATCGCATGCTGGCCCATACGGATGCCGCGAACGGCGTCGTGCCGATCTCGGTCTATGAAGAGGCAGAGCTAGATTATAGAAAAGATGTCAACCTGCCAGAGAAGCAGACAATCCAAGAATAGGAGGAAATCCAAATGGAAGCGACGAGACGATTGATAGAAAAACTAGGTTTCCCAAGCAAGGATAGCCATGAGCTGCCGAGCTCTACGAAGACCTTTGCGGATGGGGCGCAATACCGCGTGGAGATCCCCAGCGTGGAAGGTCCTGCCACCTTCGAAGCGGTAGTGGAAACTTGCAAGGAATATGGGGTGGATATTCACCGCATCTCACAAGGAAGCGGCATTATGCTCATGACGGATGAGGAATTAGAGCAAATGGCGGAAATCGGAAAGCGTGAAAACCTAGAGGTCAGCTTGTTTGTCGGACCTCGCGGAAGCTGGGATATTACACCGATGCAGTGGGCTAGCAACGGAAAAATCCAAGGATTGCGCGTCCAGGGAATGGATCAGTTGGTATACTCCATTGAAGATATTAAGCGGGCTTGCGACAAGGGAATACGCAGCGTGCTGGTATCCGATGAGGGACTATTATGGCTGGTCAACGAATTCAAGAAGCAAGGCGAGCTTCCTGAGGATTTGGTCGTGAAAATTTCCGTACAGATGGCGCATGCCAATCCGGTTTCTATTAAGATCATCGAAGAACTCGGTGCTGGAACCTACAATGTACCGACAGACTTAACGTTAGCCCGACTGGCTGCCATTCGCCAAGCGGTGGACATTCCGATTGACATCTACGTAGAAGCGCCTGACGATGTGGGCGGTTTCATTCGCCATTATGATATTCCGGAAATTATTCGTGTCGCAGCCCCTGTTTATATTAAATTTGGCTTGCGCAACTCCCCGAACATCTATCCGTCAGGAACACATCTTGAAAACACATCGATTGCCTTGGCTAAGGAGCGGGTTCGCCGCGCTCGAATCGGACTGGATATGATCAAGCGCTATGCGCCTCATCTTATAACCTCGGAGAAAGGCGCGGCTGGCTTGGCCGTACCTGTATCGAAAAAAAGCTATGCTGAGCAGCCGTAATGCCGCGGGCAGAAGTACTTTTGTACTAGTAGCAGCCTTCTCCCTTATGGTAGAATCAACGTAAGCGCATTACTAGTAAAGGGTGGGTACAATGCCAATTATCCAGGCTGTTGAGCGTGCTTTAAAAATATTGGATCTATTTGACGAGCATGAAAAGGAATTGAAAATTACTGATATCGGCGAACGCATGGGATTGCATAAGAGCACCGTTCATTCCCTGCTCAAGACGCTTCAGGTGCATGGATATATCGATCAGAACCCAGAAAACGGAAAATACAAGCTGGGAATGAAGTTGATTGAACGGGGCAACTTTGTCCTCCAGGGATTGGATATCCGCCATATCGCCAAAAAACATCTTTTAGAACTATCCTCTAAAACCGGCCAAACCACGCATCTCGTCCTCTTGGATGGAAAAGAAGGCGTGTATATCGACAAGGTGGAGGGACCGCAAGCCGTCATTCTCTATTCCCGGATCGGGAGAAGAATTCCCGTGCATTGCAGTGCCGTCGGCAAGGCGCTAGTTGCCTTTTCCAAAGAAGATGAAATGAAAAGGATCTTGAACAATTACGTCTACGTAACCCAAACGGAGCGAACCATTAGCTCGGAAAAAGAGTTCTTGGAAGAGTTGGCTCGTGTCCGCGAGGCGGGGCATGCCTTGGATACGGAGGAAAACGAGCCGGGAGTCCGCTGCGTGGCTGTTCCTATCTTTGACTATCGGGGGCTGGTGGTAGCTGCCATTAGCATGTCCACGTTGATCTCCCGCGTCCATGATGAGGAACTGAAGGAATTTATCCACATGCTCAAGAAAGCGGCAAGGGAAATGTCCGCAGAAATGGGCTATGGCATCGTCAGCCGATAACAGAAATAAGAGTCTAGGGTTAGGAGTGCCCAGAAGTTCCTTCATGGTCCTAGTCTCTTAAAATATATCAAGATTTCAAAACTAAGTTTTATAATATAAAAACTATTGGAGGAATATCCCTATGAGAGTCATCCGTTTCTTGAATGAACAATCTGTACCTACCCTTGCTGCCTTAACTGATGAAGAAAAGGTATACGTATTGCCACAGCTAGACTTTATGGAACTCGTAAGAGCGGCAGAAGAGCAAGAGACGACTCCCCTTGCGCTAGTAGAAGGAGTGATCGCGACCTCGAATCCGATCGAGGCTAAGGCTTCTGAGTTAGACCTCATCGTTCCGATTGAAGCACCGGAGGTTTGGGCATCCGGAGTCACCTATGAAAGAAGCCGCGATGCGCGCAACTATGAGGCAACGGGCGGGAAACTGGATGCCACAACCTTCTATGATAAGGTATATGATGCCGAACGCCCAGAGATTTTCTTCAAGTCGACGGCAGCGCGTACCGTTGGACCCAACCAGGATGTCTACTTGCGTAGTGATTCCACCTGGCAGATTCCAGAGCCTGAATTGGGATTGGTGCTTAACAAGAGCGGGAACATTGTGGGATACACGATCGGAAATGACATGAGCTGCCGTGATATTGAGGGAGAGAACCCGCTTTATTTGCCGCAAGCTAAGATGTGGAAGAATTCCTGCTCCCTTGGGCCTGCGATCCGCTTGGCAGAAACCGTGGAGGATCCCTATGCGTTCGAGATCACTTGCCGAATCTATCGAAATGGAGAACTAAATGTAAAAGGTTCTGCGAGCACAGGACAACTGAAGAGAAGGTTTGATGAATTGGTATCCTTTTTAATTCGCGATAATGAGCTGTTTGATGGGACGGTTCTTCTCACCGGAACCTGCATTGTTCCTCCCAACGAATTCACGCTAGAGGATGGCGACCGGATTGAAATCGAGATTTCCGGCATCGGCGTGCTGAACAACCCCGTAAAGAGTCAGGCGGCTAAATCTGTAGCTGCTCAATAAAAATGAGGGAACAGGAGATGAAACTTGCCGGAAAACGCGATGGTCACGGGTGCTGCTTCGGGAATCGGAGAAGCTATCGCCAAAAAGCTGAGCAGTGAAGGAGCGTCTGTAGCCATTTGCGACCTCGATTGCGAAGGCGGAATCCGTGTAGTGCAAGAGATTCAATCTTTAGGAGGAAATGCGGCTTTTTACTCCCTAGATGTTACAAAAGAAGAACAAGTGTAAAACACTTTTCAGCTTGTAGTCGAAAAATACAGAAAAATTGATATAATGGTAAATAATGCGTGGTTAGGGACGGCGGCTTGACCGCTCGTTAGCAGTTAATTATAACAATAGTGAAAGATTGGAGAGAGAACATTGACCGTACAAACCGAGGCCAAAACCTATCAGAACTATATTAATGGATTATGGGTGCATTCTTCTGCTCAACAAGTCGATGCCAGCCTGAATCCTGCCAATAAAAAGGAAATCGTAGGGTACATCCAGAAATCAACAAAGGAGGACTTGGATCTTGCTGTAGCTTCCGCTAAAAAGGCTCAAACGCTCTGGAAGAAGCTTGCTGGTTCCGTACGCGGACAGTTTTTGCATAAAGTGGCTGACGAATTGGAGAAGCGTCTGGATGATATCGCAGAAACCATGACAAGAGAAATGGGTAAAACGCTCCCCGAAGCCAAAGGGGAAACGGCCCGTGGCGTAGCCATTCTTCGTTATTATGCCGGGGAAGGCATGCGCAAGATCGGGGATGTCATCCCTTCTACAGACAGCGAAGCGCTCATGTTTACCAGCCGCGTTCCGCTGGGCGTTGTTGGAATCATTACCCCTTGGAACTTCCCTGTAGCGATTCCGATCTGGAAGATGGCGCCGGCTCTAGTGTATGGCAACACGGTTGTATTGAAACCGGCTCAAGAGACAGCCGTAACAGCGGCGAAGGTCATTGAAGCGTTTGCTGCTGCCGGCCTTCCTGCAGGTGTCGTCAACCTGGTTACCGGTAACGGGTCTGTGATTGGACAAGGCCTTATCGATCATCCGGATATTGCAGGGATCACCTTCACGGGCTCTGATTCAGTGGGTAAGCTCGTCGGACAAGGCGCCTTGGCTCGCGGGGCAAAATACCAGCTGGAAATGGGCGGGAAGAACCCGGTCATCGTGGCTGCAGATGCCGATCTGGATCTGGCCGTGGAGCAAACGATCAACGGAGCCTTCAAGTCCACCGGACAAAAATGTACAGCAACCAGCCGAGCCATTGTGGTTAGTGAGGTGTACGAGGCCTTTAAAGAAAAGCTACTTCCGAAGGTGAAGGGAATCAAAGTGGGCGATGGCTTGAAGCCGGACACTTGGATGGGGCCTTGTTCCAGCGAAAGCCAGTTGAATACCGTGCTTTCCTATATTGATAAAGGCATCTCCGAAGGAGCAACCCTATTGTCAGGGGGCAACCATTTGACCGAAGGTGAATGGGCAGATGGCTTCTATGTGGAACCAACC
>JBEQAI010000253.1:0-5539 GCA_041640415.1 Ammoniphilus sp.
TCAACGTTCCTCAAAATTGTGGCAGGTATTCTTCCTCCTGACCAGGGGAGAGTCGCTGTCGGGAATCAAGTGCGGATTCAGTATTTGTCCCAGGATCCTGCCTTTGAGCAAGACATGACGGTGCTGGATTATGTATTTAAAGGGGATTCCCCGGTCATGAAGCTTGTCCATCAATATGAGCAGGTGCTGGAAACTCTCAATCAAAACCCTGAGGATTTGCGCCTGCAAAAACAGCTTCATGATTTGATTCCACAGATGGATACGCTTGACGCTTGGGAGCTAGAAACCCATGCCAAATCCATCTTGACCCGATTAGGCATTAAGCAGTTTTCTCAGCAGGTCCAGGCGCTATCCGGCGGACAGAAAAAAAGAGTATCCATGGCTCGGGCTCTCATTCACCCAGCAGACCTCCTCATTTTAGATGAGCCGACAAACCATATCGACCATGAAACGGTGGAGTGGCTAGAAGACTATTTGGCTAAATATCGAGGAGCATTGATCCTGATTACCCATGATCGTTATTTCCTAGATCGCGTGGTCGGCCAAATCATCGAACTTGAACAAGGCAAACTCTACCGGTATGAAGGGAATTATTCGGCATTTTTGGAGCAAAAAGCACTGAGGCTGGAGCAGCTGGCAGCCTCTGAAGCCAAGCGGCAAAATATCCTTCGCCGAGAAGTGGCATGGCTCCGGCGCGGGGCTAAGGCAAGAACCACGAAGCAAAAAGCAAGGATTGATCGCATACAGGATTTACAGCAGGCTGGTTACGAACAAAAAAACGAATCGATTGATCTAGCCGCTTTAAGCACGAGTCGTCTGGGGAAAAAGGTGTTAGAGCTTGAGCATGTCACGAAACACCTAGATGGACGGACCCTGATCCAAGATTTTAGCTATATCGTCCTACCTGATGATCGAGTAGGAATCATCGGCAAGAATGGCTCAGGAAAATCCACCTTGCTGAACATGATTGCGGGCCGCATTTCACCAGATGAAGGTCAGATTGAACGAGGAGAAACCGTACGGCTTTCCTACTACGACCAAGAAAGCATGAATTTAGATCCATCTATGAAGGTGATCGACTATATTAAAGAAGCTGCTGAAGTGATCTATGCGACGGATGGATCCGTTCTGAGCGCATCGCAAATGCTTGAACGCTTTCTTTTCCCGCCTAGCATTCAGTGGAATCCGATTGCCCGCCTCTCAGGCGGAGAGAAGAGACGCTTGTATCTCCTCCGCACGCTGATGGAACAGCCGAATGTTCTTTTGCTCGATGAGCCGACGAACGATCTGGACATTCAGACTCTCACTATCTTGGAAGACTACCTTGATCAGTTTCCAGGAGCGGTTATCATTGTGTCTCATGATCGGTTTTTCTTGGATCGTACCGTAGACCATCTATTCTGCTTTGATGATCACGGCATCTTGCAGCCATTCTTCGGAAACTACAGCGATTATTTAGAAAAGAAAAAATCAGAAGAAGTAATTCAAAAGCAAGAAAAGAAAGAAGTGAAGCAGCAAGAAATAGTGGCTGCCGCCGCTCCTTCAGCCAAGCCTAAAAAGATGACGTTTAAAGAACAAAAGGAATTCGAACAAATTGAAGGGAAAATTGCGGAGCTCGAAGAACGCAATGCCCAGCTGCTTGCTCAGATCAATGAAGTTGGAGGGGACTATCAGGCACTAGCCGCCCTATCTTCCGAACAGGAAGCTGTTGCTAAAGCTCTGGACGAAGCGATGGAACGTTGGGCTGAGCTTTCCGAGCTGGCGGAGGGAACTTCCTAGATGCATGAAGTAGGCTCCAGAAGGAAAGGGTAAAGAACAGGAAGCGATAAGGAGGAGGCGTGAAGGTGGACATTCAAGAGAAGCTGCAGTTGATGTTAGATCAACAAATCTTCGGTGCCATTGAACTCAAGGATCAAAGGCAAATTATAGGTACGGTCGATGCCATCGATCTAAGTCAAATTACCTTTTTAGATCACTCCCCCAATGAAATCGAGCCGTTAATTACGGCTGCAGTGGACGATATTGCGGCTGTTCATATTCCAGAGATGAACTGTCATGAAGAAAACTCCGTGTAAAACGGAGTTTTTTCATGGATATCGGAAAGTATTATACCCTTTAGGCTACGCCAGTAGCATTTTTATGAAGAATTATGGCTCAATGCCTTCAGGCGCTTATGGAGATAAGGGTGATCGAGGAGGGTTTCTCGTATTATCCCCTTTTCTTTTTTAACCAACCAGTGGTAATAAAGTTGTTTAACTTGAGGGAGGAAAGGAAGATTTTCTAAAATTTCCTGTTTGGCTCTCAAGTCGATTTTGGATAGCGCGCGTTTCATGATCTCAGGTGAAGTAGCCTGTGCACCGTACTGATCCGCTGAATATTCATCCTTACGGGTATAATAATTTTCGATAGCGAGATGAGCGATTCGGTAGAGGAGGGTTAGGGAGAGCAGCTTCAAATAGGAGATATTGTGTGAGACGAGAGACATTAGGAGAAGGAAGTATCCCGCTTTATGAACAGGCAGCATAGTAAAAAGGAGCTCATCTCCCATCCGGTTGACAAGACGCAAGGGAACCAAGGCATCTGTCCCCATTTTCTGATGCCCTAACTCATGGCCGATAATGGCTCGAAGCTCATCTTCTTCTAAGAACTCTCGCCATTGAGCGGGAAGATAGATTCTGCGGAAAATATAGCCTGCATTCATTCGGTTCCACATGAGGACGCGAACTTCACCCAGTTTAAAGTCTACGCATACTTCTTTTACCAGGCGATGAGCTTCTTCGTCAGGTCCTAGTTCTTTTTGAATGTGTTCAATGACTTGTTGGGATCTTAGCTGACTAAGCTGTTGGCTCTTCAGCTGTCGAAGCCACTGAAAGACTGGGTCGGCAAAGATAAGAACATTGTACCATCCTGCAGAGGCCAATCCCTGGGCTGCTAATATAACGTCCTCAATGATGAGTTTGGCATAGGCCGCTGATAGCGCGTAGCGAAAGGGTAGCTGCAGCATAACATGACACCTCCTATACCGTTATTTTATGTGTGCTTATGTAAACAAAGAAGTCTTTTTGAATAAGATGAAAGCAACACGAAGTGCCAACGAATAGGAGATGGTGTGGTGAATTTCATTTATGTTTTTCGCTACAAGACATTTTTCCGAAAAATGGAGCTTTCTCTTACAATGGAAGAGCTTAAAAAAGGTCTCCTGGGGAGAACGACAGCCGGACAGGGAATGTTTTTGATGGGGGCGGATGTGATTCACACCTTCAACATGAAATTCCCGATTGACGTCGTTTATTTAAATGCATCAGGTCTAGTCATTGGACTGGAGGAAAAGCTCGGACCTAATCGGCAAGGGGCGCAGATCAATGGGGTTAGGCATGTAGCAGAATTTAATCCGGGGACCATTCGCCAGCATCAAATTAAAGTGGGAGAGCAATGGTACTGGCAAATCGATTCAACGAGTAACGAGTAGAGAGGAGAAGCCCCTCTCTATTTTTGCATGACAAGGGTGGCTTCATTCCCAAAAAGGGTTAATTGGTTTCCGTCAAACACAGCCACGACATCTTCGCCGTCCATTGGAAAATCCATTAAGATTTCCATGGCTTCTTCTTCGTTAGGGGATTGGAAGGTGAAGCTGCCATCAAGGCCTTGTATGCCATTTTGGGTCATGCTGCTTTCTAGCAGTATGGCTTCAAACTCGGTTTGACTTTCATCCGCTTCCAAATCTTCATCTTCCCATTGGGTATATTTGACTTTCAGCAAGGTTCCAGTCCATTCTGCCTGAAGTTTAGCAGGCAATTGACTCGGTTTTGTCCATTCCATCGTATTTCATTCCTCCATTCTAAGAGTAAATTATAGCATGAATTGCTAGAATAAAAGGGATATGAGAAAATAAAGAGTGTTAATGATATCTTAAATCAGGGGGATCCGCAATGAATCCTAATCCAAGAGAAACCAAATGGGTCATTTGGACCTTTATCGGTTTTATTTTAGTTAGTGTGGTTTCAATAGCCTTATTTATGTACTTTTATCTCAGCAAAGTGTAAACAAGTGTTTTATCTGGAAAAAACCATACAAATAGTGTAAAGTCTAAGTAAATTCCATTTTTGAATGGAGCAATCGAATGAAATCGACGGGAAGAATACTGGGATTACTATTGGCCATTTCTTTATCTATTGCAGTGAACGGGTATTTATACTTGCGATTGAATCACCTAGATTTAGGGCTGTTTTTTATGTTGCCAGTCCTCCTGTTTCTCGGTTGGTTTTTAGGGAGACAATATGATCGTGTGCGATATTTATCGGAAAAAGATGTCCTCACGGAGACCTATAATCGAAGGTTTATTCACGAGATGTTTCCTAAGTTGATCGCGCTGACCGAGCGGAAGAATGAGACGATGGCCGTAACCCTTATCGATGTCGATAATTTTAAATGCATTAACGATACCTACGGTCACCAGACAGGAGATCTAGTATTGCAAAGGATATCGCAGCTGTTAAGCAAGCAAGTCAGGTCTAGTGATACGATTGCAAGGTGGGGTGGAGATGAATTTCTTGTGATCGCCCCATTCACGGATCGAATGGGAAGCGCTTCTCTTCTTCAACGCATCTCTGAAAGTGTAAGAGAGCTTTCCTCTGAACTCAAGGTTCCCATCACGTTGTCAATGGGAACATCGATCTTCCCCCTTGAAGGCAAAGAGCTAACGGACTTAATTGAAGTTGCAGATCAAAGAATGTACAAGCATAAGCAAAAAGGAGTCGAACAAGATGAGTGAAGAAAAAGGCTGGAAAGAGGTTTCTCCGCAAGAAGTGGAAAAATGGTTGAAAGAAAAGAAAGACATGCAATATATCGATGTAAGAGAGGTAGAAGAATTTGAGGCGGGTCATATCGAAGGGGTTACTTTAATTCCCCTCAGCGAGTTCGGAGAAAGAATGAAGGAAATTGATCTTGACAAGGAAACGGTCTTTATCTGCCGAAGCGGAGCAAGGAGCGGAAGGGTCTGCGAATACCTTTCTTCGCTTGGAAACGATAAGACGTACAATATGGTTGGCGGCATGCTGAACTGGACAGGTGAGATAAAGAGAGGGTCATAATCTCTTGTGGTGCAGCCTATACTAAGGTCATCGATACCGCAAAGGAGGATGTTCCATGGTTATGGGCCCCCAGGATTTTGCAGGGGTGTATCAGATTCTCTGGGATCAGATCCAAGAAGGTGACTTGGAGGGGAGCCGCAGCCTGATCCGCACGCTTAAGGCTTTGGCGCAGTCGGACACAGAAACCGACCAGCTAGGTGCCAAAGAAGTTCTTACTCAGTTGTCTGAGCAAATGCATGATATGGTAAAAACGCAGGATTTAGATCCTTTGCAGCACCTTGAGCGTCACGAATATGAAGAGCTTCTCCATATGCTTGACCCCTATGAAGAATAAAGAGCCCAAAAAAAGGGCTCTTTTTCTGTTCACTAAATCGTAAAGACTTTCTATCGTTTCATCCGTTACGAGCGTATAAATTATGCTAAAGTAGATTTGTAGAAGAAATCGTGTA
>JBEQAI010000254.1:0-5506 GCA_041640415.1 Ammoniphilus sp.
AGAACCGAATAAAAGCATATCAGCTGGCCGATCAGATTGATCCGACTAACCATCAGGCGATGATCACCTATGGTGCAGCCGCACAATCGAAGCTCTTATCTTTCTCAGATTCAATGCTAGAGCATGTGCAAAAAAAGGACCTGGGCGAAATTGGAGAGATCATCGACGAACTCATGAAAAAATTTAAAGAGGTCAACGCCGATGAACTGAAGCCTGAAAAACGTTCCTTCATTTCCCGACTTTTTGGCAAGATGTCAAGCTCCATACAAGAGGTTTTGTCTAAATATCAAAAGACCGGAGCACAGATTGAACGAATTAGCGTGAAGCTGGACCGAAGCAAGAACGCGCTCTTATCGGACATCGACATGCTGGAAAAACTCTTCGAGCATAACAAAGAGTATTTCCATGCCCTGAACATTTATATAGCAGCAGGGGAATTAAAGCTGGATCAACTATATCAGACCACGATTCCGGAGTTGAAAAAGCAAGCGGAAGCTTCCAATGACCAAATGAAAGTGCAGGAAGTCAACGATATGATGCAATTTGCGGATCGTCTGGATAAAAGACTTCATGATTTGAAGCTCAGCCGGGAAATCACAATCCAGAGTGCTCCGCAAATCCGTCTTATACAACACACGAATCAAGCACTAGTAGAAAAGATTCAGTCTTCCATTATGACAGCTATCCCTTTGTGGAAAAACCAGATGGCCATAGCGCTCACCCTTATTCGCCAACGCCATGCGGTTGTAGCTCAGAAGCAAGTCTCCAAAACGACAAACGAACTTCTCTTAAAAAATGCTGAAATGCTAAAAACTAATACCATCGAAACCGCGAAGGAAAACGAGCGGGGCTTAGTGGATATCGAAACCTTAAAGAAAACTCAAGAATCGATCCTTACCACCCTCGAGGAAACCCTCAAGATCCAAGAAGAAGGTCGCATCAAGAGACGGGCAGCAGAGGATGAATTGGCTACCATGGGCAGTGAGCTTAGACAGAAGCTGCTCGCAATTAAAGACGGTAAATAATACGTAAAAGGGTGTCCCAAAAATAGGGGACACCCATTATTATATCTATCATCCTGCAAACACATGATTTCCAATGATGGTTTTGACAGGCTGCTTTCTTACCCACTCGTTAGAGGTTTTCTTTGGATTAAAGAAAACGATAGAACCCTTTGAAGGATCAGAGCCATTAAGAGCATCATTTACCG
The DNA here is from genome assembly GCA_041640415.1 of Ammoniphilus sp. Lineage (GTDB taxonomy): Bacteria > Bacillota > Bacilli > Aneurinibacillales > RAOX-1 > YIM-78166. The sequence goes on from JBEQAI010000254.1 coordinate 1,211, forward strand.
CTGCAATTGTATCGTTGCTTGGCACTACCGAATAAATGCGCTCATCCTTAACAGGAGAGAACTGGTAATAGTTCACGCCCTGGATGGGGATGACTTGGAAGATAACGTCTTTAATCGTGTTAGGATAATCGGAATTCTTTACTCGGTTTAAGACCGATGCCGCAACAGCGACCTTCCCTTCATAACTTTCCCCACCTGCTTCTGCCTCTGTTAATTGGTATAACCAAAAGATTTCCTTGTTTTTTGTCGCTTGATCGTTTACGGTCCGGCCCGTTTGGATATGTACGGATGAGGTGGTTGCGTCATAGGTGACTTCCATACCCAATTGTTCTGCTGCATACCTTAACGGTATATAGCTTTGTGAAGAAATCTCTCTAGGTAAGATCGTCAATTCTACTTCACCCTTCTTTAATTGGAACGTATAATCTTTTGGGCTCCAATCTACAGATACACCTATGCGTTGGAAAAAAATCGGTGAGACTGAGATGCGACCTTCTTGATTGACTTGAGTGGTTGGTACAGATTTTCCGTCTACTAAAATAGTAGTTCCTTTTGCCGCGGCTTGGGAGTTGCTTATTCCCATACTAATGGCCATGGAGCATAGGAAAGCAAGACATAACCATCTACTTTTCATGAAATTTCCCCTTTCTTCTAAGGATTTAAATTTTAAATCTTAGGGCCCTTAATTTATTCGTTGGTCATCACCAAAGTCTGTCCCAAACAGAGGAATAGGCCAATTCTCTTAGACTACTAAACAGTTCGAATGCCAATCAAAAACATAAGATATTTATAAAGCCGATAGGAGGACATGATAGATTTGAAACCATTTAGGGGCGGTAAGGATCTAACCATTGAACATGTTACTTATCGCCATGCACACTTTAGGAGGCACCGCTCAAGAAGTTTATCATGCTCTGCTCCCTCACTTAAATCGCAAAACTCTCGTCCTCCTCAAATTCTCCTATTACTACGTGCTTATTGATATCACACCTTATCAAACCTTGATGAGAAAAATATTTTCAGAATAAATTATTCAGGTTATTTTGGGATTAGCTTCTATTCGTGATGGGAATGGAAGCTATTCTTTTTCTTCACAAAAAGTCCACCTACTTTACATAATAAGAAATCAGGAAAAAAGTTCCTTGAATTTTACTTCAATAGAAGTTTTTATATATAATGTAATCTATCCTATAACAATAGGAAAGGAGAGTAAAAAATGAGAGCATTCTGGATCCTGCTCGTCATGACGGGGTTATTGTTAAGCGCGTGTGCAGGAAATCAAGCCGAGCAGCCAACAGAAAATCATGCACAGCATCAGAATCAGGAGCACGCCATTACGATCATGTTAACAAAAGATAACAAACAGGAAGTAATGGAAGAAAAACACGTAGAAATCACAGAGGGACAAACTGTAATGGACGTGATGAAAGCCCATTATCAGGTGACAACGGCTTATAACGATGCATTCATAACAGGAATTAATGGCATTGAGGGTAATGAAAAGGATAAGACGGCCTGGTTCTACTCTGTTAATGGGATGGAAGGCACTGTCGGAGCCAATGAATACCAGCTGCAACCTGGTGACCTGCTGCAATTTGACTTCCGTAAATGGGAATAAGCATGGAAACAAGAAAGATAACCCTATGCGCCTTACTTATTGCCTTGAGTGTAGTAGGGCGCATGACCTTCACTTTTATACCGAATGTTCAGCCTGTTACGGTCCTGATCATCGTTACATCATTTGTTCTTGGGCCACTGTATGGGGTTATTGTAGCGTGTCTAAGCACCTGGATCACGAATCTATTATTGGGCATGGGGCTCTGGACGGTTTGGCAAATGCTATCCTGGTCGATTGTGGCCGGGCTTAGCGGATGGCTCGGTAAATTCCGTGCAAAGGTTCCTGTACTTGTTTTAAGCCTTTACGCTGGATTTTGTGGATTGCTGTATGGACTGCTGATTTCTTACCCCATGTCTCGAATAACTGGGAATTTCTGGTTATACTATCTATCTGGATTGCCTTTTGATCTTAACCATGCCTTTGGCAATATCTTGTTTTTTCTTGTTTTATATCCGGCTTTTACTCGATTGGCAGACAGTAGTGTGATAAATCTGGGTTCGTTTCAACGCAAACCATAGTAGAGGTGGAACCAATTGTCTCATCAACCTATAGCTTCTGACGACCGTATTGTTATTATGGACATCGTAAGAGGGTTTGCTTTATTCGGAATTTTGCTTGTAAACATGCCCGCGTTGATTTCCACAGGACTTCTGCACGATTTTTATATGGTTTCGCCTCAATATACGGGGATAGATGCCATATTAAGGCTAGTTTTAGACTTGTTTGTCCAGGGAAAATTTTACCCCATTTTTTCTTTCCTATTTGGTTGGGGCTTCTATCTCTTTATGAAAAGAGCTGAAGTAAAAGGGTTGAGCGTTTATTCTCTGTTTACTCGAAGAGTGGTCTTCTTACTCGCCTTGGGTCTCATTCATTTAATCGTATTTTGGACAGGAGATATCCTCCATACGTATGCGATAGGAGGTTTTTTCCTACTCCTTTTCTACAAAAGAAAAACACTGACCCTTGTGGTCTGGGCCTTTCTTTTTTTCATTGTCCTGTATGGCTTGTATGCGCTGGAAGTTTTTTTCCCTCCCCCAGAATATCAGCAATATGTTCAGGCTAGGCAGCTCATAGGGATCGAAAAGATAAACTTGGCTTTAAAGGCCTATCAAAGCGGTTCCTTCTATGAGTGGTTTCAGTTTCGTTATACCCACGAGGTGCTGCCGGTCCTTCGTGCATTCATCGGGCCTTTATTGGGAATTTTCCCGCTGTTTTTACTAGGGCTTTTTGCCGGGAGGTCAGATTACTTCACCGATATTATTCGGCATAAAAGGCTTTTCCAGATGATCCTGGCTGGAAGTGCGTGCATGAGTTTCCCACTGCTCGTTTTGTTATGTCTGATTAACCTTGAACTCGTGACCATGGGTGCAACCCAAGCGTCAACTCGTGTGTTATTGGTTAATGTAAGTGGGGTTACCATGAGTTTTTTCTATATTTCAAGTCTGGTTCTATTAAGCATGCGTCAAGGTTGGGAGAGGCGTTTGCGTCCGCTAGCCCTTGTCGGCCGTATGGCTCTAAGCAATTATTTAGGTCAGACTTTTATAACCTTGCTGTTGCTGTTCACCTTTAACCTTTATGGAAAGCTCTCTCTCTGGGAAGGTCTTCTACTTAGTGTGGGGATATTTATGATCCAGATCCTTCTGAGTCGCTACTGGCTAAGCCGTTTTTCCCATGGGCCGATGGAGTGGCTATGGAGGAAATGGACTTATGGACGTGCGAGTTAGCAACTTTTTCATAGTATAAATTGCTATAATAGGGTTCTTTGTGTTACTATCTTTTTGGAGATAAAATTTAATAGTGAAAAACTGCTAGGGGTGCTTTTGGAAGCTGAGAGAGACGATACGTCTTAACCCTTTAACCTGATCTAGGTAATGCTAGCGAAGGGAAGTGGTCCGTGCCGTGCAAGACAAAAATTTGTTGTGCATCCAACCGCTTCGTATCATGATGAAGCGGTTTTTTATGTTTAAAAAAGGATGGGGTCTTGTGGAAAAACAATTAAAGCTCGAGCAACTTATAGCTCAGATAGACGATCGCCAGGACGAATTGGTTGATTTATTGGCTAAGCTTATCCAATATAGAACACCGGCACCGCCTGCCCGCAACGCGGAGGGCGCCCAGCAGTTTATTGCTGACTTTCTCAGAGATAAGGGCTTTACCATTGATAAATGGGATCTGTATCCAGGTGATCCGAACGTGGTGGGTGTTTTAAAAGGGACGGAACCTGACCGATATAATAGCCTTATTATCAATGGCCACATCGATGTTGCCGAGGTGAACGAAGATGAAGCCTGGGAAGTCGACCCTTTTACACCTGTTGTCCGTGATGGGGTCATCATGGGACGGGGAGTGGCTGATATGAAGGGCGGCTTGGCAGGAGCTCTTTTTGCTATTCAACTCCTTCATGAAGCAGGGATTCGACTGCCGGGAGATCTTACCTTTCAATCCGTAGTAGGCGAGGAAGTAGGGGAAGCGGGGACCCTCGCTTGCTGCAAGAGAGGGTATACGGCGGACTTTGCTGTGGTTGTGGATACGAGTGAGCTGCATATTCAAGGACAGGGTGGCGTAATTACAGGGTGGATTACGGTTAAAAGCAGGAAAACGCATCACGATGCCACGCGCAAAAACATGATTCATGCAGGAGGCAATCTATTTGGTGCAAGTGCCATCGAAAAAATGAC
>JBEQAI010000255.1:0-5503 GCA_041640415.1 Ammoniphilus sp.
ACATTCTCCAGCTGGCGGACATTGCCTGGCCATTGGTGGTCTGAGAGGACTTCCAAGGCTTCCTGAGAGATGATCTGGCTCGATTGATATTTTTGGTTAAATTTGTTCAGAAAATAGTAGGTGAGCGGGATAATATCCTCTTTTCTTTCGCGCAAAGGAGGAAGCTTCAAGTCAATGACATTAAGGCGGTAAAAGAGGTCTTCCCTGAATTGCCGGTGTTCCACCATTTGTTGCAGGTTTTGATTCGTGGCAGCAATGATGCGAATATCAACTGTCTTTACCTCTCGACCGCCAATCGGGAGGAATTGCCGCTCTTGAATCACCTGAAGCAATTTGGCTTGGACTTTTGGAGAAATCTCCCCAATTTCGTCCAAGAAGAGGGTGCCTCCGTTTGCGGCTTCAATTAGCCCTATTTTTCCTCCGCGATTCGCGCCGGTAAAGGCTCCTTGGGAATATCCGAATAGTTCGGATTCTAGCAGATCTTCCGGTATCGCGGCACAATTGAGGGCGAGGAAGGGCCCGCTTTTTCGTTGGCTCATTTTATGGATATGGCTGGCGAGTAGGCTTTTGCCTGTTCCGGACTCCCCTTGAATGAGAATGGTGGTATCGACTTTAGCAACTTTATCGCAAAGTTTTAACAACGCTTTCATCTTTTCGTTGTTGGTAATCATGTTGTTTAGGACGGGTTGGATGTCTTTGGCTTCGCCCATAGGTTCCTCTTCGGGATGATAGAGGGCTTTATAGGTTTGTTCGTGTGAAGTGGTGACAATGAGTTCAATTTCATTCGTTTCCGCATGAAAAATGGGGATGGCCGTCGTCAGCAATTCTCCGCCGATATACGTCGTCTGCTTGATTGTAACGGGTTTTTTCTCTTTGAGTACATAAGGGATAATGGAGGGACCCCAGTAACCTTTAGAGACGAATTCCTCATTGAGCCTGCCGATCACTGCGGAAGGCTTCAGGCCGTAATGCCTTTCGCATGTGCGATTGACATAGATAATGCGTCCTTCTTTGTCGAGGACAAAAATTTCATCAGAAGAGTGATCGAGAATATTCATTAAAATCTCTGTGGTGATTTCTAATTCCTGATGCGTTTCGATCCTGTTTAACATATAGCCCCCCGCCATTCTGAGTTAAAAGTAATTCATCTGAGTTGATTATAGTTCGAATTTTAAAATTTAAAAAGTGTTAATTATATAAAAAAGGTGGAAATAGGGCCAATATAGACTGGCATGGTTATTGCTTAGTAATTTATTGTAAAGAAGGGAGGGTGCTTGGATGGAATTACCAGCCTGTAAAAAGTTTGAATAGAGGATATAATCGATATTGTCAGAGGTGAAAGCGCTTATAACAAACTGAAGAGGGAGGAAAAAAGAAAAATGAAACCACCCAGGATTGATAAAGTCATTTTTTCATCCGCTGTCGCTATTATTGTTGTTCTATCCGTACTGCTTTTAGCTGACCCGGAGCAAGGGAGCAAAGTATTTGGAGATGCCTTATCTTCTATCACAGGGAAGTTTGGTACGTTATATTTATGGGGATGTGCGGCGGCATTCGGTTTGCTCATTTGGCTGGCTCTCGGCAAATATGGCCATGTCAAGCTGGGGGACGAGGATACCAAGCCTGAGTTTTCAACCGGAAGCTGGATTGCAATGCTTTTTACGGCGGGGATTGGTTCGGGGCTGATGTATTGGGGGACCATTGAATGGGCCTGGTACTACCTGTATCCGCCTTATGGCGTCGAAGCAAGAAGTGTGGAGGCGGCGGACTGGGCCGCTACGTATGGGATGTTCCACTGGGGATTCACGGCCTGGGCGATTTATTGTCTTCCCGCTTTGCCCATTGCCTATGCGATGTACGTTCGTAAATATAAAAATGTACGCTTAAGTACAGCATGTGCAGGGGTAATTGGGGAAAAGCACGCGCAGGGGCTCGTCGGAAAAGTCATCGATGTCTTTTTCATGTTTGGCATCATTGGTGGTGTGGGAACGTCATTAGGACTGGCTACGCCGCTGATCTCTGAATCTCTTTCGACCATGTTTGGTGTGGAAAAGAGCCTGACATTGGACGCCTTCATTATTCTTGCTTGGACGGTTATTTTTGGACTTAGCGTTTATTCAGGTCTGCAGAAAGGTCTAAAGATCTTGAGCGATATGAACGCCTGGCTGTTCTTGGCCATTGCCGTGTTCATCTTTGTTTTCGGGCCCACCGCCTTTATTCTATCGCGCTTTACCGACTCGGTTGGGCTTTTGCTTCAAAATTTCACGCGCATGAGCTTCTACACGGATTCCGTTGGGGGATCCGGATTCTCTGAGGGATGGACCATTTTTTACTGGGCTTGGTGGGTGGCCTATGCGCCATTTATGGGGATCTTCGTGGCCCGCATTTCGAAAGGGAGAACGATTCGCCAGTTGATTGCCGCTGAACTAGTAGGAGGGACGCTCGGATGTTGGATCGCTTTCGCGGTATTGGGGAATACCTCGATGTCCCTTCAGTTAGCTTTCCAAAAGGATCCTTCCACGGGTGCTGATATTGCCGGCATTTTGGAAAAGAGCGGGGAGCCGGCGGCGATCGTGGCCACTTTTCAAGCGCTGCCTGGCGGGGTGATCCTGCTGGCTGCCTTTACCATCCTCACGCTGCTTTTCTTAGCGACAACGCTGGACTCTTCGGCGTATACGCTAGCGGATGCGGCTTCGAAGGATCTGGAAGATGGACAAGAACCGGCCAAGTGGCACCGCCTATTTTGGGCGGTTACTTTGGGGGCCATTGCGATTATCCTGATGTATGGAGGCGGATTGAAGGCGCTTCAAAATCTATCGGTCATTACCTCCTTCCCGCTCATTTTCGTCCTGGGGATCTCCACTTATTCCTTCATGAAGTGGCTAAAGGAAGACTATGCGGCGAAAGTATCGCGTGAGAGTGTGGATGTGAAGAAGGCTGGAAAATCAAATGCGCAAACGAAAAGCATGACTGGGTAGTTATCAAAAGGGTGTTCCTCTTTCAAGAGGGCATCCTTTTTTCCGTATAGGGGTGGATTCGGACAGGGTGAAGCTTTTGTTGGAGGAGGTAGTCCGAATGAGAGCAGCATCCAGCCAACTCCCCGCCCGAGTCATTTTGATTCAAAATGAGTTGGTTTTAACTCATATTCAAGTTTAATACCTTAAAAACCTAGAGAATCCCCGCTAGAAAGCCTTTTCCAACATTGGCATCACTATTGCAATAGAACTAAGCAAGAAGTAAACATCAAAAGGAATCATGGGAGGGACTTGATTATGCAAAACCTTACAACAGAACAGAAATATAAAACCATGCCTTATCGTTTATATACTGACCCGAAGGTGCTAGAAGAAGAGCAGGAAAAGATTTTCTCCAAAACGTGGCAATACGTCGGGCATATTAGCCAGGTGAAGAAGCCAGGGGATTATTTTACCTGTGAAGTGGCTGGCGAGCCCCTGGTGATCGTGTGCGGAAGAGATGAAGTCGTTCGCGCTTTCTATAATGTTTGTCCACATCGGGCAACCAAGCTGGAGAAGAACCAGGAAGGAAACAAAAAGATTCTTCAATGCGGATATCATGGGTGGACGTTTAATTTGGATGGGTCGCTGCACAAAGCACCTAACTTTAAGGATGTCGACTCGTTCTGTGAAGGGGATGCATGTCTTCGTACGGTTCGATTAGAGATTCAAGCCTCGATGATTTTTGTTAATTTGGATGATCAAGCGTTGCCGCTTACAGCGAGTTATGGAGATTTCTTCGCGTCGCTTGAGGATGTTCCCTTCTTGGGAGAATTGAAAAGGGTATGGGGAAAGCAAAGGGTGATTAAAGGCAATTGGAAGGCTTTCGTCGATAACTACTTGGAATGTGACCATTGCCCGATCGCGCATCCGAGTTTTGTTGCCACCCTGGATATGAGCCAATATAAGGTGATTGCCTGCGAAAACTATTCCGTTCAGGGCACCGTGGTCAAGCCGGATAAGAAATATGGAAGCGTGGAATTGAATAAAGCTGAATTTCAAGGCGGGCGATTCTATTGGCTATGGCCAAATCTGATGGTGACCATCTATCCGGGTTCCGGAAATATGTCGGTCATTCAGATGATACCGATCGACCATGAGACGACTTTAGGCGTCTACCACGTCTTTTTCCGCGACGAAAATCTAACGCAAGAAGAGCAGGATCTACTGAAATTTATGGAGCAGGTCCGTGATGAAGATATTGAATTAGTGGAACTGGCGCAGATCGGTTTCCGCTCGAAGGCCTTCAAGAGAGGCGTATTGTCTCCGACGGAAAATGGGGTTTTGCAATTCCATGAAATGATTCAAGAAGTACTGGGTGTCCAGGAATAAGGAGCGTGCAGAGATGAAAAAGAGATTATTTATTAACGGAGAGTGGATGGAAGCAACAAAATACAGTGACCTGTTGTCCCCTTATACGCAAGAGGTGATCGCGGAAGTGCCGTTGGCATCGGTTCAAGAGACCGAGATGGCGATCGAAGCGGCTTTTAAGGCTCGCGGAGTGATGGCGAAGATGCCAGCCCACCAACGGGCTGCCATCCTGGAAAAGCTGGCCGAACTTATGGGACAACGTGCTGAGGAAGCAGCCAGGATCATTGCTTTAGAAGCCGCTAAACCCCTGGCCACAGCCAGGGTGGAGGTGGCCCGGACGGTTCAGACTTATAAATTTGCTGCGGAAGAGGCCAAGCGCATTCATGGGGAGACGATTCCCATGGATGCAGCACCAGGCGGCGAAGGGAGGCTAGCTTTTACGGTACGGGAACCGCTTGGGGTAATTGGAGCCATTACACCTTTCAATTTTCCTATGAATCTTGTGGCGCATAAAGTAGGACCGGCGATTGCGGCAGGAAATACGATCGTATTGAAGCCTGCCAATCAAACGCCTCTATCAGCGCTGTTCCTTGCTGAGTTACTTGAGGAAGCGGGGCTTCCTGCAGGGGCCTTGAATGTCGTGACCGGGGAAGGCAGCGTGGTCGGGGACAAACTGGTGACGGATGAGCGAGTCCACATGATTACCTTTACCGGAAGTCCGGGGGTGGGCATTGGTATCCGCAACAGGGCTGGATTAAAGCGAGTGACCTTGGAGCTGGGTTCGAATGCTGCGGTGATCATCGACCAGGGCGTGAACATCGATAAGATTATCGCCCGTTGCGTAACAGGGTCTTTTTCCAACCAGGGGCAAGTGTGTATTTCGCTGCAGCGGATTTATGCTCATGAAGAGGTCTACGAGTCTTTTGTTGAAAAGTTTGTTCAAGCCACCGAACAACTGAAATTAGGCGATCCATTAGATCCGGAGACCGATGTTTCGGCCTTGATTTCTCCCAAAGATGTGCAGAGAACCTTGGCGTGGATCGAGGAGGCAAGGCAAGCCGGCGCCGATATCGCCGCCGGAGGAAAAGCGGAAGGGAATGTGCTTTATCCGACGGTGATTCTAGATGCCGAAGCGAGCCTGAAGGTCTCGTGTCAGGAAGTGTTTGGCCCGATCGTGC
>JBEQAI010000256.1:0-5459 GCA_041640415.1 Ammoniphilus sp.
GATGCTTACTTTAATAAGGTTTATCAGATCGACCAGCCTAAACCAACCGTGGGCATCGCTGCCTTAATGAATGATGAGAAGTTTAATCTAGTTCCTGAGGGCTTAAGAAGGATGGATAAACGAGAAAACTATCAAGCGGCGGGAAACAGCTCCTTGAAGGATCGCAGAGCGAAGCGGGATGAGATGAAGCTAAAGCTAGTTAATGCTAAAGATAATAATGAAGAAAAAGCGTCTTCGTAGAGGAGATAGCCGTGGAATTCCGCCAATTGGCAAGGGGTGACAAAAAATTAAGGATCTAATCGAGTTATACGATTAAATCCTTAGAAATGCTTAATAAGCCTCCGTCAAGACTTTATCCGGAAAACTCCGGGTAGAGTCTTTTTTTTATATTTTAAAATGTTCCACAGCCCGTTTTAATTCGGAAGCCATGGCGCTTGTTTCTTCGGCACTTGCCGAAACGGTCTGCATAGACGCGGAAGTTTCTTGGATCGCAGCAGATACCTCTTCCGCGTTAGCAGCTGTATTCTCAATCACGCTGGCTAAAGTGTTAATCAATTCTACGATCTTCTCGGAAGTGGCTACTTCAGCGGTTGTAATATCTGTAATTGCATTTACTTGCTCGAGTGCATCTCCTACGGCTGTTAGAATATTTTCTAGGGCGTTCCCGGCCTCTGCGACGATGTTGGTGCCTTCTTCTACCTCTAAACGGTTTTCTTGCATGGAGGCGACAACATCCACCATACTCTTGGAAATTTTATGAATGAGATCAGAAACTTTAGTAGCTCCATCATTGGATTGCTCCGCGAGCTTCCTTACTTCTTCGGCTACCACGGCAAAGCCTCGCCCATGCTCACCGGCTCTGGCTGCTTCAATACTTGCGTTCAAAGCCAAAAGATTCGTTTGGGCCGCAATGCTTGTAATCATGTTGGTAATGGCCTGAATTTCCTTGGTATATTGGTTCAAAGTGGTAATCAATTCTTCCATTTGAAGCGTTCGAGATTGAATGCTGTCCATCTTCTGGACGGTATGGTCGACAATCTTCTTCCCTTCTGTTGCCGTGTGGAAGGTAGACTCTGAGTTTTTCTGCGCATCTGTTGCTTTTTGTTTGGCAATCTGGATGAGAGAAGACAACTCTAGCAAAACTTTGGAGGCATCTAATACAGAATGATTCCCATTTTCCGCAGCTGCGGCTACGTCGCTCGTACTATGTGAGATTTCTCCTACAGCTGAGGTGACCTGCTCAGCCGAAGCAGCCATTTGCTCCGAGGCTGCCGCGAGCTCGTCTGCTGATGTTCGCGTAGTTCCCACTAAATGTCGCAGATTTAGAACCATCTGGTTGAAAGAAGTAGCAAGCTCGGCTATTTCATCTTTGCTATTCGTTTTGATCTCATCGATGGTTAAATCCCCGGTTGAAATTCGATTGGCCTCTTCGGATAATCTGACGATCGGCAAGGATATGGTTCTTCCCGATATCCAACCGATTGTTACTGCGATAAGTGCCGCGGCTAAGATTACAACTCCTAGTATAATAGCAGCCGTGTTAAATTTCTTTTGAGTCTCCTCCAAGGCCTTTCCCGCGGAACCTTCCTTTAGCTCCATCAAGGCTAATAACGCTTCACTCGCCTTGGTGAACGGTTCTCGTCCCTTTTTTATCCCTTCTAGCGCTTCAGGGTAATTGGCTTGTCGGATAAGCCCAATATTTATGCGGACACGTTCTGAAAACTGACCCCAGCTTGTCCTAAACTCCTCAAATTTGGCTTGTTCCGCCGCAGACATGCTGCTTGTGTCGTACGTCTCAATCAATCCTTGGATTTGATCAAGGTTCTTTTCCGCAGCCTCTGTGAAGGAGGAGTCTTGATTGACGATGGCTTGGAGCATTTGGACTCGCGTATTTTCCGCAATTTTACTGATTTTGCCCAGTTTGGAAATCGGGAGCAACTGGTTTTGGAAAACCTTTTCCCCATTTTCATTAATCGTGTAAGCGGTAAAAATCGAATACACTCCTAATCCCAACATGATAGCCACAATAAATAAAAACGATAAGATCAACTTCTTTGTTAACTTGGCCATGTGTAACCTCTCCCCTGTGTAATGAAAAAGAACTATCCCCCATATGATTACATTATAGGGATTGAAGGGTCTGCTATTTGTTAAAACTTTTCAACATTTTTGGATAAAAATGAATGAACGACCGTTCACTTTTTACTTGGAATTTGGTATAGTATTGGTAATCAGAAAATTTAAGGGAGTGAGCGATTGTGTTGGCCTTAATAAATTTTATTGCTTTTCTTGCTGTTACGGGTTATGCCGTCTACCTTTTCGCCCATCTCGTCTACAGTCGAGTTACCTTTATCAGGCTGGGGAAAAAATCCAACCTGAAGGAAGATACCAAACAAAGGGTCAACGAAGTGCTAGTAAACGTATTTGGCCAGAAAAAACTGATGAAAGATCCCAAGAGCGGTATCATGCACGTGGTTATGTTCTATGGCTTTATCATCCTTCAGCTTGGGGCCATTGAACTGATCATTAAAGGTTTTTTCATAGGCTTTGTTTATCCGCTTGGCGCTGCACATGCGTTTTTTAGCATCAGCCAGGAGGTTACCGCTTTCTTAGTCCTACTAGCCGTGCTCTATGCTTACTACCGTCGTTATATCGAAAAATTAAAGCGGCTTAAACGCGGATTAAAGTCAGGACTCGTCATTATCTTTTTAACTACGTTAATGATCTCCGTGTTTTTAACGCTGGCTTTTGAACATTTGTGGGTCGGATACGTTGGATTCGTCGCTTATGCGCCGATTTCCTCTGCTATTGCTGGCCTGTTTGCTTGGATGAGCCCAGGCGCAGCAGCCGTCATGTTCTATGTCTCCTGGTGGTTACACTTGCTGACGCTGCTGACGTTCTTGGTCTATGTACCTCAATCCAAGCATGCCCATTTATTCTTTGCCCCGGTTAATGTGGCGATTAGAGATACGAAGCCGGTAGGGAAGTTAACATCGATTGATTTTGAAGATGAAACACAAGAAACCTACGGAGTAGGAAAGATCGAAGATTTTCGCCAGAACCAGCTAGTCGACTTGTATGCTTGCGTAGAGTGCGGGCGCTGTACAAATATGTGTCCGGCCTCGGGAACGGGCAAGACGCTTTCTCCTATGGATTTAATAGTAAAGATGAGAGATCACCTAACAGAAAAAGGAGCCGTCGTGACTTCCCGTACACCATGGATGCCTGGATTCGTATTCCCGGGGTCCAAAGGAAATCAGCTGGCTATGCAGGCCTCTGAAGTCGCAGCAACAAGTGAAGTATCTCCTGTGGAAGCTCTTGAATATAATGTGAATCTAATCGGGGATGTCATTACAGAAGAAGAGCTCTGGGCTTGTACGACCTGTCGAAACTGTGAGGATCAGTGTCCTGTAGCCAATGAGCATGTAGAAAAGATTGTGGACATGAGACGTTTCCTTGTATTAACGGAAGGGAGCATGCCGCATGAAGCGACGCGTTACTTCCAAAACATTGAGCGTCAGAGCAATCCTTGGGGAATTAACCGTAAAGAACGGATTAAGTGGCGTGAAGAGCGTGAAGATATTAAGGTTCCTACAGTTAACGAAGTAGAGGAATTCGACTACTTGTTCTGGGTAGGGGCGATGGGCTCGTTTGATAAAAGAAGTCAAAAAATTGCCCAATCTTTCGCAAAAATTCTAAACGTAGCCGGGGTGAAATTTGCTATCCTTGGTAATGAAGAGCGAAATTCAGGAGACACAGCGCGCAGAATGGGGAACGAGTTCTTGTTCCAGCAGCTTGCTCAAGAGAATATTGCGAACTTCCAGGCTTATGAAGTGAAAAAGATTGTAACGATTGACCCTCATGCCTACAATACCTTCAAACACGAATATCCGGAATTCGGATTGGAAGCGGAGATCTATCATCATACGGAACTCCTTTATCAGTTAATTCAGGAAGGGCGAATCAAGCCGACAAAAGAAGTGAAAGAAGCCATTGCCTACCATGACTCATGTTATATGGGGCGTTATAACGATGTTTACGACATTCCACGTGAGATTTTAAAATCGATTCCAGGAGTTGAAGTGCTAGAGTTGGCGCGCAACCGCGAAGATGCCATGTGCTGTGGGGCTGGCGGCGGGATGATGTGGATGGAAGAAACGCAAGGGAAAAGAGTGAATGTAGATCGGACAGAGCAAGCCCTTAGCTTGAAGCCAACAACGATTGGAAGCAACTGTCCTTATTGTTTAACGATGCTAAGCGATGGAACAAAAGCAAAAGAAGTTGAAGAACAAGTGAAAACATTAGATATTGCTGAAATAGTGGAAAAATCACTATAGAAAAATGGAACCAAATGGATGTATAATATAAGCAATAAGGTGTGCCCGATGCAGCGTCATCGGGCCAACCATTTGGACGCTTAAGCTTCTAGAAGCTTTTTTTTTCAACCTTGCAACGAATGAGCGGTCAGTCAGTTAAGGTGAAAGATGGGGGGCAAACAGAATGGGAAAAAGTGTGATTGTAAGCGCCGCTAGGACACCGTTTGGAAAGTTTGGTGGAGCATTAAAGGAATTGCAAGCCGTTGATTTAGGTGCCGTTGTGATTAAGGAAGCCTTGTCACGTGCTGCAATAGACGGGGATCAAGTGGATGAAGTCATTATGGGAATGGTGGTTCAAGCCGGAGCAGGGCAAATTCCTTCCCGCCAAGCCGCAAGAAAAGCAGGGGTGCCATGGGAGGTTCAATCCGAAACAATCAATAAGGTTTGCGCTTCGGGTCTTCGAGCAGTAACGTTTGCAGATCAAATCATTCGTGCTGGAGATGCAGATATTATCGTTGCGGGTGGAATGGAAAGCATGAGCAATGTACCTTATGCGATGCCCCACGGCCGTTGGGGACTCCGCATGGGGGATTCAACCATGAAGGACCTGATGGTGTTTGATGGTCTGACGTGTGCCTTCCAAGATGTTCATATGGCTGTCCATGGGAGTACTGTAGCTGCCGAATATGGAATTGCGCGTGAAGACCAGGATGCTTGGGCTCTGCGCAGCCATCAGCGAGCAGTTCTAGCCATAGAGGGCGGAAGGTTCAAGGACGAAATCGTTCCCGTTGTCATCCCCCAGCGAAAAGGGGACCCTCGAATCGTAGATACCGATGAGGCGCCGCGCCAAGATGCGAGCTTGGAATCGCTGGCTAAGCTTTCCCCGATTTTTGTGAAGGACGGTACGGTGACAGCAGGGAACGCTCCAGGTGTGAATGATGGAGCGGGTGCCATGGTCATCATGTCTGAGGAAAAAGCCCAAGCGCTAGGAAAGAAACCACTGGCTACCATTCTAGGCCATGCGGCCGTAGGGCAAGAAGCACCTTATATCGCAACAACACCGGGCTTGGCTATCCAGAAGCTACTGAATAAAACCGGATATGCCATAGATGATATTGATTTATTTGAAGTAAATGAGGCCTT
>JBEQAI010000257.1:0-5459 GCA_041640415.1 Ammoniphilus sp.
TTTACGGGAATCCTTGCCTCGGGAACATCCTCCCATGCAAGCGTATCCAGACTCCTGTTCGTAATGGGGCGTGATAATGTCTTACCGTCGAGGTGGTTCGGTTATATTGAACCGCGCCGTGCCACCCCTCTTTTTAATATTTTGCTTGTTGGCGTCGTTGCTTTAAGTGCCATTTTTCTAGATTTAGTTACAGCGATATCGTTCATTAACTTCGGCGCCCTTATCGCCTTCAGTTTTGTCAATCTATCGGTTATTGCGCATTACGCCTATCGAGAGAAAAAACA
This sequence comes from Ammoniphilus sp., assembly GCA_041640415.1. Taxonomy (GTDB): domain Bacteria; phylum Bacillota; class Bacilli; order Aneurinibacillales; family RAOX-1; genus YIM-78166. The sequence goes on from JBEQAI010000257.1 coordinate 285, forward strand.
TAAGACAGTAAGAGGATTTTGGAGCTATGTCCTTTCTCCCTTTGTGGGGATTTTATGTATAGGAGTATTGTGGATCAATCTCGAGATAAGTTCGTTCGTTCTTGGGTTAAGCTGGGCTGCTATCGGCTTCTGTTATTTGTTATATCTGACGAATTTCTTTAGTCAACAACCACCTGAATTTCAGCTTGAGGAAGTGCGAGAGGGATAAAACAAATTCATAAACAAAGGTCCTGATGCCATTGTCAGGACCTTTTCTCATGTTGGCTGGTTTCCTTCTTCAGGCTTTTTCGTGTAAACTAGAAAAATAAAACTCATGTAGCATGGTGATAAGATATGACAAAAGAAAAAATTAAAGCCGTTGCAATGATACATTTTGCCCGTTTTGGCTATGAAGGCGCATCGATTCATCAAATTGCCAAAGAAGTGGGGATTAAGACGCCCTCCTTATATAACCATTTTCAGAGCAAGGAAGAGATTTTTGTGTCCATTTTTGAAGAGGTAAACTGGAAGATTATTGAGCAAACCAGAGAGATTATAGGAAGGATAGAGTACGATTCTACTTATGATAAGCTGTATAACCTCTTATATGGCATGTTGGAATTCTATATCCAGAATGAAACGTTGACCTTATTTTTAAAAAGAAATATGCTGCTTCCTCCGGTTATGTTAAAAGAGAAATTAAACATGAAATTCCTTGAAGCTGAAGCGTTACTGTCTAGTGTCTTAACTGCTATTTTCACGGAAGGGATGGAGAAGGGGATAATTCGACCGGTAAGTGTAGAGACTTTACTAGCTACTTATTACTGCATTTTGGACGGCATGTTTATGCAAATCCATTATTATGGAGCGGATGAGACTAAAATAAGACTCAGGCATGTCTGGGAAACGATGTCACAGAGTATTTTTGTAGGACAAGCATAATATTTACGAATCAAGGATTAAACTTAGCCTCCGGAAGCGATTCCGGGGGCTGTTTCTGTCTCTGCGTTAGTCATCTATTATTCATTTATTCATAACCAATGCAAACATGCATAACAATGGCTTGAAAAAGGTGATGTGTTGGAGATGATTAGTTGGTATGGTATTTGCATGTTGAAAATTCAAAGGGCAGGAATTGTAAGTGACCTTGATTAAAGGGCGAGGATGCGGTATTTCCAGAGTTCAATGATAGATAAATTAATAATATGGAAATTTAAAAATCATTTGACTTTACTCAAAAGATGCTTTTATAATTCGTATATAAACTAATAGTTGTTAGTTTGGTGATATACAAAAGGGGGATTTGATAACAATGAAGTATCCGCTTTCACCAGATGTTAAGCCGGAATTCTGTACGACAGGTACGTTTATGCGATTACCTACTACTCACCCTAAGGCAAAGCTCGCCATCGTCGGGATGCCTTTCGACACGGCTGCTTCTTTTCGTGTAGGAGCCCGTTTTGCACCGCAGGCCATTCGCCAGTCTTCTATGACACTCTTTCCTTATCATCCCATTCACAGCGTGTATCCCTTTACCGATACAAACGCCATCGATGTTGGGGACGTTCCTGTCATCCCACATAATATTCATCGAAGCTATGACTTAATGGAAGAGTCCGTACTCAGTCTTATGAATCAAGGAATCGTTCCTATTGGTTTAGGAGGGGATCACTCGGTCACCTTAGCAAGTTTAAGAGCGGCGGCAAAGGTCTACGGCCCTGTTGCCATGATCCATTTTGATTCCCATACGGATACTTGGGATACGTATTATGATGAGAAATACTGGCATGGCTCGCCTTTTATCCGTGCTCACGAGGAAGGACTGCTCGTACCGGAGAAGGTGTTCCAGCTTGGTATACGAGGAACGTTGAATCATCCTGGGGATCTTGAAGCTAGCTATGACCTAGGCTATAACGTGGTCACTACACCGGAAATCCGTCAGCGTGGGTTTAACCGTATCCTTCAGCAAATGAGAGAAGTTATTGGAGATACCCCTTGCTTTTTGACGTTTGACATTGATTTTGTCGATCCTTCTTGTGCTCCTGGCACGGGTACGCTGGAAGTGGGTGGTTTTAGCAGCCTTGAAACACTGGAGATGGTCCGCTCTCTAACCGGCTTCAACTATATTGGGTTTGACTTGGTCGAAGTTCTGCCTCCCTATGATCCAACCCAGATTACATCTTTACTGGCCGCAACACTTGTCCACGATTTTGCGAGTCTGGTGGCATTAAATTTGAAAGGTAATTAAAAAGGAGGTCTGGCTTAGAATGGATCAATCGCCCACGCTTAAACGTACGCTTACATTAAAGCACGTTGTTTTGTTCGGGATTTCCTTTATGGCTCCTGTAACCGTGTTCGCCACCTATGGAATTGCCATCGAGATGACCCAGGGCATGATTCCCACCGCATACGCCATCGCGTTGGTTGTCATGCTGTTTACGGCTTATAGTTATGGACAGCTAGTCAAGGAATTCCCAACATCGGGTTCAGCCTATACCTTTACACAGAAAGCCATGGGTTCACATATGGGATTTTTAGTTGGTTGGGCGATATTAGTGGATTACCTATTTAGTCCTATGATCAGCGCTTTGCTAGTGGGGATATTTGTTTCTCCCTATTTCCCAGGAGTTCCGATGTTTATATGGATTATGCTGTTCGTTAGCGTTATTACCGTTGTCAATGTTTTAGGTATTCGATTTGCGGCTAATTTCACTACTTTTTTAGTTATTTTCCAACTCTTGTTTCTCGTGCTGTTCTGTTTCTTATCTGTCAAAGGATTGCTGGATGGCAAAGGGGCGGGGAGTTTTTCCATGCTGCCATTCTTCAATCCGGATATCAAGTTCACAGCGATACTCGGCGTAGTCCCTCTTTTATGCTTCGCTTTTCTTGGATTTGATGCCGTGACAACCTTATCTGAAGAGACAAAAGATCCAAAGCAGACCATGCCAAAGGCCATTTTCCTTGTTCCTGTCATCGGAGGAATTTTATTCATTACGACGACTTACTTGGCTCAGCTCATTTATCCCAATTTTCTTTCTTTTCAAGATCCTGAGTCGGCTGCCCTCGATATCCTGTCTTATCTAGGAGGGAATCTCTTAACGAGCCTGTTTCTTGCCGTGGTGCTAACCGCAGCATTTGCTTCCGCCGTTGCTTCAGGGGGAAGCGCAGCCCGTATCTTATATGCGATGGGGAGAGAAAACATCTTACCTAAAAGAATCTTTGGGTATGTATCTCCCAAATTCCATACCCCCGTCAACAACGTTCTAATTATCGGTACTCTAGCTTTGACTTCGGTATTCTTTACGATTGATACCGCTACGTCCTTAATTAATTTCGGTGCCTTATTCGCCTTTACTTTCGTTAATCTTTCTGTAATTGCCCACTTTTTTATGAAAAATAAAAAAAGGTCCATGAGAGAATCGATCTGGTATCTTGTCATTCCATTGCTTGGTGCAGCCGTTACGTCCTTATTTTTAACTCAACTGAATAGTTACTCTCTACTTTTAGGTGGGACATGGTTGGCAATAGGATTCATTTATTTATTATATCTTACAAAAATGTTTACACAGAAACCTCCTGAACTACACGTAGATGACGTAGAAGAGGTAATCAATGGATAAAGGGGAACATATTATGCAAACTCACAGAAAAGCAGATCTCATTTTATCAGGCAATGCCGTCTTTACAGGTTTAACGGACACGCCGCACCCTGCAGCTATTGCTATTGTCGAAAACAAAATTGCAGCGATAGGTTCCAAGCGGGATATGGAGCCGTTTATAGGGGAGCAAACCAAGGTTTATGAGTTTGGTGAGGAGTTAATCATGCCGGGTTTCCATGACTTTCATCTTCATATTATGTTTGGCGCATTGAGTATTGGAAGCGTTAATTTATTTGAGGCTAGATCGGCACAAGAAGTAGCAGAGATGGTTGGAACCTTCGCAGCAAACCACCCGGATGAGGAATGGATCATTGGAATGCAGTGGGATGCAGGGTATTGGGAGGACGACGAAAAACCTCATTATAAAATTTTAGATTCTCGGATTCCCAATCGTCCGGTGATTCTCTTTCACGCAGAAGGTCATTATATCTGGGTCAACAGTAAAGCATTAGAACTAGCGGGGATTACGGAAGAGATCCAGGATCCTGAATTTGGGCGTTTTGAACGAGATGAAAGAGGAGCGTTAACGGGCCTATTATACGAACTTGCTCAACAACCTGTGTTACAGAAAGCATTGCAATTATCGCAGACAAAAAAAGAAGCCATCCTAAGAACATTTCTCGAACTGACCGCGCAATATGGAGTTACTTCCGTGAATGAACTGTATGCCCCACTAGATGATTTCATTCAGGATTTTCAGCTATACAAAAAGTTTGAGGATGAAGGAAAACTAACAACAAGAATCCATATTACGCCTGAATTAGATGGCGATCTGGAGAAAGCTCAAGTCTTGCGTCAACAATATCAATCGAAGAGTCTTCAATTTTCAGGTCTAAAACAGTTTATTGATGGAACAGTGACCGGTCACACGGCCTACTTTTTATCTCCATACACCGATGAGCCGGATCATTGTGGACATGCAGCCATAGAGCGTAATGTATTCATTGATCGTGTGGTTCAAGCGGACAAGCTAGGATTCAGGGTCCGTATTCATGCGATTGGAGATGCAGGCGTCCGATTGACATTGGATGCTTTTGAAGAAGCTGCTCGCCAAAACGGGAAGAGAGATTCCAGACATACAGTAGAGCATATCGAAGTCATACACCCAAGCGATATTGAACGTTTTGCTGCCCTAGGCGTCATCGTTTCCATGCAGCCGGATCATATGGCGGCCTCATCGAGGGACGTGTATACGTCGATCATAGGACCAGACAGAGAAAAAAATGTCTTCTTAACCAAGTCATTTTTGGATACAGGAGCTCAACTGGCCCTGGGAACGGATTTCCCGATTGCCATCTCCATGAATCCCATGCGTCAACTCTACACGGCCATTACGCGTGTTGATAATAGTGGAAATCCGGAAAATACATGGCTTCCTGAACAAAAAATTACCTTGGCGGAGGCGCTGCAAGCCTATACGATAGGTTCAGCTTACGGAAGCTTTAGGGAAGATGAATTAGGAACGATAGAAGAAGGGAAATTAGCTGATGTGATCGTCTTGGACCGTAATCTATTTACCGTTCCTCCTGAGGAATTA
>JBEQAI010000258.1:0-5448 GCA_041640415.1 Ammoniphilus sp.
AATTCACTGGACGGCTTTTTTATCTTCACTCGTTCGCATCTCCCATGGCTACATAAACCGGACTGCCTGTAATGTTCTTAACTTTGAGCGAATAGCTGTCAGGGCCTTTTTCTACCCATTCATGATGAACATAGCTGGCTGGATCAAGGGTATCGCTTTGCTCCTGCGATAACTTGACTTTTAGCCGAAAAACTTCATCTCCCGCAATTTCTTCCCCGAATTCGACTTCCTGATTGGGGAGGATGGGTTTGTAACCTGTTGGCTTCATTTCAGTCAATCCTCCTAGGTTCAAAGTTCACCCTCCTAGTTTCCCAATCCATGGAAGCTGTTATTCTTTAATCATCGTCATCTTTCCGCTTCTTCCTCTCCTGTTCTTTCTTCTTTTTCTCCTCCTGTTTCTTTTGTGCCTTTTCCTTTTCTTTCTTCGGCTGTACCTGCTGCACTGGTTTGGCTGCTGGAACTACGGGATTCTTCCAGGCTGGAGGAGGTGGAAAAGCAGCGACCTGCATGTCTTTATGCGCCTGTTCCATAATGGCCTTCCAAAGACCAGCTGAATATTTTCCGCCATCGGTTGGAAGGTGATGGGTCTTGTCTGTAGTATCATATCCCACCCAAACGGCCGTGGCCAATTGAGGCGTGTACCCGACGAACCAAGCATCGGTTAATCCCGTTGTGGTTGCGGCTAGGGCAGGGGAAAGCTGTGTCGTTCCCGTTTTCCCTGCCGTTGGTCGGTTGATGGCAGCGCGCGCACCTGTGCCGCTTTCGATGACGCCTTGGAGCAGATAAGTCATCAGGTGAGCGGTATCCTTTTTCATCACTTGGTGGGGTTGAGGTTCCCAAGCAGCTATTTCTTGGTCGTCATGATCAGAAATGAACCGAATGGAATGGGCTTCATTCCAAAGGCCGCCATTGGCAAAGGCAGCGTAAGCTTGCGCCATGTGCAAAGGAGAAACCCCTTGCTTCATACCGCCAAGGGCGACAGGGAGGACCCGATCGTCTTTTTCGAACGGTATTCCAAGCTTGCTGGCAAAATTCATTCCTTTATCGATCCCTATTTCATGGAGAAGCCACACGGCAGGGACATTCCACGATTTATGAATCGCCTCGGCAAGTGTAACTTCCCCGCGGAACCGCCGATCCCAGTTTTGCGGTTGATATCCCGCAATGTTAAGCGGTTGATCGTAAAGCATGGAAGCAGGGGTAAAGCCTTGTTCAAGCGCTTGCCCATAGACGACAAGGGGCTTCATGGTTGACCCCGGTTGCCTTCTTAAGTCCGTTGCGCGATTAAATCCTAAATAGGGGATCTCGCCTCGACCTCCCATGAGCGCCTTGATTTCCCCCGTTTTCACATCCACAACGGCCGCTCCGCTTTGCGCCGGAATTTGACCCTGACTGACCGGGAAAAATTGCTCATTCGCATAGATTTTCTCAACGCTTTGCTGCAGGCTTCGGTCGATGGTCGTATAAATCTTGAGCCCGCCATTCCAAACCTGATCTTCCGTAAGGTCATAGCGTTGTTTTAATTCCCGGAACACATGGTAAACGAAGGACGGATGATCGATGCTACGACTGAGATTGTGTTTCGTTTCGGGCAGAGGAACTTGAGAGGCCGCTGTCCGTTCAGCCGCAGTAATATATCCGCTTTCTTCCATCAATCGAAGAACCAGGTTTCGCCTTTCGAGAGAACGTTCCCTATCTTTAAAAGGGGAGTAATGATTAGGCGCTTTCGGCAAGGCCGCCAATAAAGCACTTTCGGCGAGGGTCAGATCTCGGGCATCTTTCCCGAAATAAGTTTGAGATGCACGCTGAATGCCCCAAGCCCCTTCACCAAAGTAGATCGTATTCAGATAAAGCGTCATAATTTGATCTTTTGAATAAGTCCGTTCGACTTGGATGGCTCCAAAAGCCTCCTGGATTTTCCGATCCATCGTCCTTTCCGACGAAAGAAATGCATTCTTTACAAGCTGTTGGGTGATACTGCTGCCGCCTTCCAGCACCTGTCCTGCCTGGAAGTTCACCCAACCTGCTCTAAGAATCCCAATCCAATCAATCCCCAGGTGATCATAGAAGCGTCGGTCCTCTGTTGCCACAACCGCTTGGATGACATGCTGAGGAATGTCTTGAAATTCGATCGGTTCGCTTTTGGCCAGAGTGAGTTCGGTAATGGGCTGTTCCTGCTCATCATATAAGACCGTAGGCGGAAGGGCCTGGACAGAAAGCTGTTGAATATCGAGTTTCTCCACCGTTTGGTAAATATAAAAGACGCCCCCTGCCAGGAGAGCGCCGGATGTAAGTACTAGAAGAAGAATCACAAGGATCCATCGTTTAAACATGGCTAACCCTCTTTCGACATAGTTTTATATACCTATATATTCGGATGGTCCTAGTCAATTATGAGGGTTATGTCTGAATAAATCTTTTGGGTTTTTGTGATCAAAGTTGGGGAAGCCCTGCTCAGTTTCTAAGAATGGATAACTTCAAAGTAAAACTCTCCATAGAACCGTACCCTAGAGTAAAAACAGCCTTCAAATCTAGATATTTTAACAAAAAATCTGTTAGCAGGGCTTAGTCTCAGCAGAAAACCCAGCTTAAAGTTAACATAATACTTATTTCGTAAATCTATCAAACTTCCATTGTCATTATTCGGATAGGATGGTACATTATGAGCAGGTTGAACTCGGAAAGGGTGATGAGATATGTTTAGTCAACTTGTGGACCAGGTGAAGCAGCAGATCGAATCGGCAGGCGGAGAATGGGGAGTGGTTTTAGAAGATTTGCATACGGGTGAAGAATACCGCTGGAATGCAGAGGAACGCTTCTATGCGGCAAGCGTAATTAAACTTCATATTATGGTGGCCGTGTTTGGAGCGGCTAATGAAGGGAAATTCAATTTATCCGATACCCTCGTCTTGCGACGTGAAGATATCACCTCTGGAGCAGGTGTTCTTCAGCACATGACACCAGGCACCAGACTTTCGATCTATGATGTAATTACGTTGATGATCATCCAAAGCGATAACACAGCAACTAACATGCTCATCGATCTTGTAGGAAAAAAACGAGTCCGAGATGTAATCAAAGAACTAGAGCTGACCAACACCACGTTCTACAATAAGCTGCAAGTGGTTCCTTACCCTCTGAAAGGAAGTAATCAGACGACAGCAGGGGATACGGCCCTATTATTGAAGCGATTGGTTACGCAAAAGGTCATTTCCTGGCATGCGTGCGAGCAGATGATTGACATCATGAAAAAGCAGCAACTCAATGACTTTCTTCCCTCGAACTATCCGGATCCTGATGGGGAAATTACCGGCAGCCCAAAAAGCTGGGAATTTGCCCATAAAACCGGCATGGTCACTCGTATTCATCATGATGCAGGCGTGTTGTACTGTAATGGACGAGCTCTCCTTGTTAGCATCTTCTCGCGAGGACTTGAAACGAAAGAGGCGAGAGAAGCAATGTCCCATATTGGGCAGGCAATGTATGAGTATATGGAGAGGTAAGGTTGGTCGGGCTTGCCTTCAAAAGAGGGCTAGGAATCCTTAACGATTCCGTTACGGGGTGCAAAATTGCAATTCACAAGTTATTTCGAGCGTCGATTCGCATATTGAATCACGCTCTTCTTTTTCTTGTTTTACATGGTTTTATCATAAAATAACAAGGTAATGAGAGGCCCATAAGTTGTGGAACAGCGTGAATAGACTGTCAAATTACAGGTGAAATCTAGTGTGGTTTATTAAGCTAAAGAGCAGATTAGCGAAATAATCTCTACCAGTTTCTTATACAATCAAGAGTCCTTAAGGGCTTCTTTTTGGACTGAACAGTGAATTTTATTAAGGTGGATACTATTCGGACAACATTAGCAGGAGGAAGCAGAATTCTGTCAGAATACAGGTCTGATTCAGACAACTTTTGGGGGTGGAAGCAGAATTCTGTCAGAATACGGTCTGATTCAGACAACCTTAAGGGGAAGAAGCCAGATTCTGTCCGTATGAATTCAATTCTTGAGGATAAATATTTATTGGACAAACGGAGATCCTTTGTTAAACTGTTTTTGTTTTTAATATGCATGGTGGAGCTAAACGGTATCCAACCGATGACCTCCTGCTTGCAAGCAGGCGCTCTCCCAAACTGAGCTACAGCCCCTACAGCCCTATAAGATGGTGCCGGCTAAAAGACTTGCCTGTCCTATTTTTTCAATTCCATATACAGAAAGAATTAAAATATCTTTATATCGTCCAAGCCTACATTGTTTCGGATCACCTTCTGCGTATAACAAGAGATATTGTATTGCACGGGTTGCTTACTTAACGGGATCGTAAGCTTCGGAGCAGTCACCACGGCTGCTCTTCTTTTTGCATTAAGCAACTAGTGGGCAGGTAAATAAAAATGGTGGTAAAATTAGGATATTATAGTTGGAGGTGATTCTGTTGGGGGCAATTTTACTGATACCAATTTCAATGACGATAATATTATAATTTTCGCTTGTCTATTAATTCTAATTGGGCTTCTACAGGTTTTCCTAAATAGAAAGTACAAAGAAATGTTCCCTAAAAGTCGTGTTCAAAAAACGCTTTTTAATATAATTTTCTTCCTGGTTGGTGCAGGGATTGCCATTAATTTCGTTTCACCAATCGTTGAATATATACATGGGAACTATTTTAACGGAGATCGATAGCGGGGAAACCGGATCGGCAACCTCCCTTCCTTCTATGTTACGGTAACGAGCGCAGAATAATTCAATAATAGATGGTAGTATAATGGGAGAAACATAGGGTTAAGGCGGGATGTTAATGCGAGAAATAAATCGTCGTAAGTTATTTGTTATAACTAGCTTACTTTATTTATTCGTCATATTGATGTTTTTTTATAGTCAATTCTATTTGAAATTTGGACCTAGACAAGCTAATTATCTTTGGGTCAAACACACATCTTTATCAGAGGAAAAAATAGGTTTATACTCCATAGGTCAAGATATAAATTCCATACAACCCAAACCTGAGATTAAAAATAATCATGATTTTTATGATTATTACTCACCAAGAAATGGTCCTTCAATTGCTACAAGCAAGAATGATGATAAGATTTTAAGATTATGGTATGCGGACAGGAAGCAAGAGTTATATACTACTAAAGGGATTAGTATTGGCGATTCCAAGGAAGAAGTCGTTTTAGCCTATGGTCATTCTTTCTACAAACGAAAAGAACAAGGACTATCTATAATTGGCTATGTTGATAAAAAATTAAATCACACTTTAGAATTTTGGTTTTTCGAAGATAAGGTAGATATCATTCGTTTGGATTTGAGTAGTATGAATTAGAAGTACATAGAAAAATGGTTTTAAACACAACAGGGGCTTTGTTGCTGAACCATCCGCAAACAAAATTAAAGAAGGACTTCTTCCAACATAACAGTTGAGACAAGTCCTTCTCTTGCTTGCACCTCTA
>JBEQAI010000259.1:0-5443 GCA_041640415.1 Ammoniphilus sp.
TAATAGTAGTTTGGAGGATTATTCGCCCATTTTCTTCTGTAAGAGCTTCTAGCACATTCACTTGTTTAACTTTTTCAATAGAAATTTCCTTGCTGTTAACAAGAGCCAGGGCTGCAAATTCCTGCTCAACAACACTTAAAGGAATAAGCCAGCCTGCGTCCAGTTTCTTAAGCTTCCACTGCTGTTTCCCTCGTTGTTCTAGATCTGTGTTGACCCCTTCAAATACGAGCTGGTCTTTTTTTCCTGATGTTTGAAAGGTTGCCCCTAGGTATGAACTAATCTCTTTTAGTGGAAGGTATACTTCTTGTCCAATTTTGTAAACTTTTGCCGAAGGGAGACTCATCCCATTCGCCAGCAAGGAAATAGGTTGGTTTAAAATTACGCTTCGCGTCTCTTGCTCCCATCCCACAGTGATTCCCAGCGATTCTCCGACAAAGCGCAAAGGAACAAGAGTTCTTCCCCTATCGATCATTGGCGGAACATCCATGGCAATCTCTTTGCCGTTTATCGTCGCCTTCTTCGATCCAATTTGCATGGCTATCGTCACCGATTCGCTTTGGATCGTTACTTTGCGAAGCCGCTCATCCCAGCCCACCTCTGCTCCTAGGCCTTCTGCGACCACTCGAATCGGTACGAGGGTTCTCCCTTGTACCAGGTTAGGCGGTACATCAGGTTTCAAGACTTCACCTTCCAGCATCAACTGGATGCTTGAGGGGCTTGTGTTAGCAGTAACGGTTGCCATTGGAAGAATCATAATCATAACCAAAAGCAACAAGCTTAACCCAAAGCTCCATCTTTTCATGTTTTTCCATCTCCTCTCCTTTACCTAAATTGACTAGTTACGACATCTTTTGTCGAACTCTACTATTATACGTATAAGAGGTTATAAGGTTTTGTTTTCCTCTACAGGTTTTTTTAACTAACTTTATGTTAAAATTTAGAATGAAAAAAGAAGATAAGAAAAGAAGACAAAGGAGCGTAAATACGATGACCATTCTCCCTTACATGGGAAAAAAACCAACCATACATGAAACGGTTTTCCTGGCTAAAGGAAGCCTTGTCAGTGGTGACGTCACCATCGGAAAAGACAGCAGTATATGGTATAACACCGTCATTAGAGGAGATATTGCTCCTACCATTATCGGGGAACGCACGAGTATTCAGGATAACTCCACATTGCATCAAAGCCCAGGAAACCCCCTTATTATTGAGGATGAGGTTACCGTAGGTCATAATGCGGTGCTGCATAGCTGCATTGTAAGACAGGGAGCTTTAATTGGAATGGGGGCTATCATTTTAGACGGTGCTGAAATTGGAGAAGAAGCGATGATTGGAGCTGGCTCTCTTGTTCCTCCCGGAAAAAGAATACCGCCTCGCTGTTTAGCTGTAGGTTCGCCTGCAAAAGTTATTCGCGAGCTCGACGAAAAGGATTTTGCAGAACTAAAGAGAATTAGGCAAAGCTATGTGGAAAAAGGCCGATACTATAAGGAAGTAGAAAGAGAAAACAACATCTAGGGGATATCCTCTAGATGTTGAATAAAAAACTATTTACATTAATATTTATTCGTTATAGAATAAGTGCATTAATCATTCTTGAGGAGCTGCATGAACATGTTAGCCTATAAATCGGTTCTAGATCCCCTTGTCAAAAATCACCCCACGCTGACGATTCAACTCAAAGACAAAAAGATTACAGGTGATCTGTATAATACATCAGCAACCCAAGTTGTCCTGTTGGTCCACGGAAGGGATTACCACTTCGAAGTTATTCCTTACGATGACATTGAACATATCCATTTTAAAGAATAAGCTCTTTTCCTGCATAGGAAGGGAGTTTTTCTCTTCATAATTGATAATCTTTACGGGAACAGTAGGGGTGTAACAAGCTGATTTTTTTTAAAGGGAGGGCAATGATGGAACATCAAATCGTAGACCTCGTAACCAATTGGATAAATCAGCAAGAAAACAAGTCCATCCTGATCAGCAAGGAAGAAGATGGCGATCTTGATCAAGTTTTGCTCGACATTGAGGAAGTGAGTCTTGAAACCCTTGAGCGGCCCGATCCGGATGGTTATGTTTCCCCCCAGTCACTCCTGTTTCGGGGGGAAGGGACTGTCGTAAGCGACACGGAAGTTCGACTTCCTCAAGATGTCTATGAAATCCCGTTGTACGGCACTTGGATTACACAAAATAAAGGGACAAGTTTCCAAATTCGCACCGAACGGGGACTATACACGATCCAACCCCATTAAAGCATCAAGCTTGCCGGGTCCACCGAGACCCGGCTCACCATATCCTCCTTTTGTTCTTTTCTTAACTTTTTGATTTCCCATTCTCTCTTTAAGGCTTGTGACTTATCCTCACATCTTTCCACATACACCAACATCACTGGGTTCCGGCTCCTCGTATAGCGGGATGCCTTCCCTTCGTTGTGCAAATCTACTCTTTTCTTCAAATTATTAGTAATCCCTGTATAGAGACTTCCGTCCCTGCAACGTAACATATACACCCAGTACAACTTAGAGGCCAGCCTTCCTTTTCCTTATTTCTAGATAGTATACCAGATATCGTTTTATAGAAAATTATTAATAAATTTCTAATTTTACTATTGAAACCGCTTTCTCCTTCCGTTATAATAAATTTAACACCTTAACTAGCAGTTATGGTTTCTCTCCACTCCTATCTACTTGCCCCTGGTATAGAACCAGGGGCCTTTTTTTTGTAGTATAATGACCTCAAATTTTGGATATCAATGGTATAAAACCGAAAGAAGGAGGGATTGTTAACCATGATTGCTAAATCAACCCTCTTTGAACAATATTGCGTGATTGAAGAGATTATTGATGAGTTAAACGGGATTCTTCTCCACCATCTTTACTCTTCACCCACCTATCTATTTGTGCCCAACTCTTCTTTTATAGCCCATGTCATTATGGTACATACTATGATGCTTTACTTCATTCAGGCAATCGAACAGGAAGATTGGGTAGAAGAGTTTTACTCCCTTTATCATCGAACAAGAAAACATCTATTCACTACAGAAATGATGCTGGAAGATTTGATCTCTTAGACCACTTCCATGGTAATATATATTATATAGTAAGGAAGGAGGACAAACCCCTATGAGCAAGGAAAGTTCTTTTGATATTGTTTCTAAGGTTGAATTAACAGAGGTAACGAATGCCATCAACCTAGCACTGAAAGAAATCGAAACACGCTATGACTTCAAAGGGAGCAAATGTGATCTTAAGCTGGAAAAAGAGGAACTTGTAGTATTGGCTGACGATGACTTCAAGCTCGAACAGGTGAAAGATATCCTAGCTGGGAAGCTAATTAAGAGAGGAATCTCGCTAAAGTCCATTCAGTACGGCAAAGTTGAACCAGCAACAGGCGGTACAGTGCGTCAGCGCGGTAAAATTGCACAGGGCATTGATCAAGACAACGCTAAGAAGATAGGCAAGCTCATTCGAGATTCGGGGATTAAGGTAAAATCCCAAATCCAAGGCGATCAATTAAGAGTAACGGGCAAAAATCGAGATGATCTTCAAGCAGTCATTCAACTGGTTAAGCAAGCGGATTTGCCAATCGACTGCCAATTTATTAATTATCGTTAAAATAACTAAGAGTTCCCATGAGGGAACTTTTTCTTTTTGCCTACACTATAAAAGTCATTGATCAAAGGAGGAATTTCCATTGCAAACTACTCGATCGGTTGCGCAGACCATTATAGATCAATTAAAAAATTATGGGGTAGAATACCTTTTTGGTGTTTCCGGTGACGCCATTCTTGATTTGCTCAGCGAGTTATCGAAACAAAACCAACTTAAGTTCATTGCAACACGCCACGAGTCGGCCGCTGGATTTATGGCCTCGAGTTATGCCAAAATGACGGGGAAACTAGGCGTATGCATCTCCACCAGCGGTCCTGGAATGGCAAACCTGTTGAATGGATTAGGAGATGCTTACAGTGACCATATTCCCGTCCTAGCCATTACCGGGCAAGTTCCGACCAATAAGATTGGGACTTACTCCAAGCAATATGTCGATCAACAGAGGTTTATTGAACCCTTAGCCGTTTATTCGAGCCTGGTTGCTGATCAAGAGGCGATTGTTCCTCTGTTAAACCGAGCCGTCACTACGGCTATAAAACAAAAAGGAGTCGCACATTTATCTATTCCTAAAGATCTTTTCGCGAAAACCCAGACTCAAGATCTTGTTCCAGAAAACCCATTTCTCTATCGTCAGCCTCTTACCGATCTAAACAATATCGCCAAGTCTGCCCAGTTCTTAAGTCAATGTACGAAGCCCATGATCTATGCAGGAAAAGGTGCCTATGGCTGTCGTGAAGAAATTCGTCAACTAGCCGATAAGCTCGGTGCAGGGGTCGTTTGTAGTTTAGGAGCGAAGGGGATTATTCCTGAGAAGTTTGAATGGATGGTAGGCGGAATCGGAGAAGGCGGCAGTATGCAAGCCTCTCACCTGTTGAATGATTGTGACGGTCTGCTTATAATAGGCGCTATGTGGTATCCTAAAACATTTATGTCCACCAACATCCCTTTTGTACAAATTGAATTAGAGCCTGACCACATCCATGCTGACAAAAATCTTTATTCTGCCCTGATCGGAGATGCCCAAGAAATCCTTGGTCCGTTAACCAAGTCCATTCAAAAAACACCAAATCCGGCTTGGACCCAAAAAATCCAAGAAACCCGAAGCGAGTGGCTTAAAGAACTGGCATTGGAAAAAGAGGATTATTCGGTTCCCATTTCGCCTGCGAGAGTAATGGCAGCCTTGGAGCAAGCAGCAGATCCTCATGCCATTATTACACTAGATACGGGTGATCACACGGTCTGGTTTAACCGGGCGTTTGCGACAGACAGTCAGGACATTCTATTTTCAGGTACTTGGCGTACGCTAGGATTTGGCCTTCCCGCAGCGAACACGGCTCAGCTTTTGTTTCCAGATAGGCAAGTTATTGCTATTGTAGGGGACGGAGGCTTTGCGATGAATTTATCAGAACTATCCACTACTGTAATGAATCAGCTTCCGGTAAAACTTATTATCCTTAATAACAGTTCTTATGCGATGGAAAAGAACAAGATGGAATATATGGGTCTGAACCCTTATGGGGATAAGCTTGTTAATCCTCAATTCTCTAAAATCGCCGAGGCCTTCGGAATTCAAGCAACTCGCGTGGAACATCCCGATCAACTTCAACAGGCTATTCAACTGATGTTAAATACCCCTGGACCTGTATTGCTTGAAGTAATTAGTTCCACTCAACCTTCCCCTCTTTCCAAAATAAAAGCTATGGCATCTGTCTAAATGGATCAAAAAAAAAGCGCCCACAAATGTGGGCGCAAATAACTCTCACCTAACAAAACCTTGTTAGTATATATATAACATAACATATGTTTGTTAATTAGGAAAGAAATTTGGAATA
>JBEQAI010000260.1:0-5378 GCA_041640415.1 Ammoniphilus sp.
TCGCACCTAAACTCACTTTATATTTTTGCGCTATCGTCCAGAGGGATTCACCTGGTTGTACCAAATGCTCGAGCACTTGAGGAGCGGGTGCAACAGGCCCTCTGGCACTAGGGATCTTAACCTTAGAGCGAACGGGCAAATTCTTTGGGTTAATCCCTGGATTTGCTTTTTGGATCGCACCTAAACTCACTTTATATTTTTGCGCTATCGTCCAGAGGGATTCACCTGGTTGTACTATATGCTCGAGCCCTTGGGGGGTCCCCCCTCTAGCCATGGCGTATACAGATGCTCCTTGAGTAGCTGTAGAATCAACTAAGCCAGCAAATCGTCTAAAATACTCTTCTCTCTGCTTTAACCCTCTTAGTGCCGGATTTATCACTTTAGTTACAGCTCTAACCGATGCTCCGGAATCAATTAAAGCATTGATATTGTTTGCTTTCCAAAAATGTCCTGCGCTGGCCCAAGGATACTTTTTCGAAACATACTCGACCCCTTCCATAACGCGTGGGTCATTCAATTCATTTGCAAATTTTTGATAATTCCATCGCCCCGTAAGTTGAAGATAGCCGGCACCTTTATATTTGGGTCCATCTCCAGGTTTTACATTGCCAAGTTTCCTTCTGAATTCGTACAGCGTTCCATCAGCAAGTTCTTTAGTCCATTTCCCCAGTCCAGATTCATGAGCGCATTGACTAAGAAAATGTCTTATTCTTGCAGGAGTATTGATTTGATATTTCTCTAAAGTTAGATTTAAATCCCGTACCATGTCCTCATTTACATTTACCCATCCAAACTTTTTAAGCTGCTCTGCTGTTACTCTTATTGCTGTAGCAGTTGCCATTCATCCATTCCCACTTTCCTCTTTGTATATGGATCGACTCCAACTCGTCTCAACCATCCATATTTTTTAGTAATGATGAAAGAAATATTTAGGCAAATGTAACACCAGTTATGTAAATTTTTGTAAAAAAAGATTAGGATAACGAATTTTTCAAAACAAAATAGAAACAATAGTAACATGAATCCTCAAGGACAAAGGAGATATTGGGTTATGTTGGAGGGAGATTATAAAAAGTTGGGGCTGGCACTTTCCGGAGGGGGATTTCGTGCCTCATTCTATCATATCGGGGTTCTTGCAAGGATGGCTGATCTGGGTTTGCTTCGGCACGTGGATGTAATATCCACTGTATCGGGTGGTTCCATAATCGGAGCCCTTTACTATCTTCATGTTAAAAAATTGCTCGAGGAAAAGGAAGATAGCCGTATTAAAGATGAGGATTATCAGGATATTATTGAAAAAATTGAAGTTGACTTTCTCCGGGTTGTTCAACGGAATTTACGCTTTCGCACTTTTCTCAATCCCTTAAAAAATTTAAAAATGAGTCTGCCCAACTACTCCAGGAGCGACTACATTGGAGAACTTTATGACAAATTTTTGTATCGGCATGTTCTGGACCCTGACAATAAAGAGCCGATAAAAATGAAGGACCTGAAAATAATACCTCTCGGTGAGGGGCCTCCCTTCGACCCATCCGAAAGAAATAAAACGAGAAAAGCAAAAGTACCGATTCTTCTCCTAAACGCTACAATCTTAAATAATGGACATAACTGGCGTTTTAGTGCAGAAAATATGGGTGAATCAAACGAGCCAAATGAAACAATCGATAAAAATTTTAGACTTAAAAAAGCGGAATCATATGAAGATCTTTACAAGCATGAAGATATTGAACTAGGTATAGCCGTTGCTGCCTCGGCATGTGTGCCAGGCATTTTTGCTCCCCTTGCTATTAGCGATCTTTACGATGATGAGGTCCGTATACAGCTGGTTGACGGCGGTACACATGATAACCAAGGGATTGTTGGCCTGCTGGATAAAAAATTAAAATGTACGCATTTTATTATCAGTGATGCATCATCACCGATGAAAGACGAAAAGGAACCTGGGGTACAAGTACCTCACGTTTTAAATCGAACTAGCAGTATCCTCTTTGATCGCATTCGCGATCAGCAGCTGACAAGACTTATGAAGGAACACTCACAAAATGTAGCCCTTTTGCATCTGAGAAAAGGATTACCCGTAAGGGAAATTTCCTATTTTGATAAATACCATAAACTTCAAAGTGAGACCGTACTTAATAAAGCCGAACCGCCTTGTCAGGCTTTTGGAGTCAATGAAGAAGTCCAAGATCTGCTATCGGGGTTCCGTACGGATCTAGACTCTTTTTCGGAAATCGAAGCGTTTTCTCTCATGTTAGATGGCTATAAAATGAGTGATTATGAAATCAATCAGACGAATATCAACCAATTCGTCACCAATACATCCTTAAGGGCAAAGCATTACCAATTTTTTAAGATCGAAAAGTGGATTTCCTCTCCCGTCGTTGACCCCCTTTATGAGAGGCACCTCGAAGCCGGGAGTAAACCATTCTTTAGAGCTGTAAGATTAAGCCGATCATTAAAAATTATCATTACTCTAGTTGTTGCCCTTATCTTTACAGCATTAGTCGCCAATTACCATTTTGGATTCACTCAATGGATGAATGAGCCGATTAAAAAGGGAAATATACTGCTATTCTTCTTCCTTATCATGATCGGTTTTAGTTTATATTTGAGCAGAAATGTTTCTTACCGAAATTCCATCGCCCAATTTCTGTTAAACGGATTGCCAGCCGCACTCATTTCGTTGATATGGTAATAACACTGTTTTTATGTTTGAAGTAAAGAAACAAATTGAATATGCTTAACCCTAATACTACAAGAAACATATATGAGGATATAGAGTCTCCTCCTAAATTTAATTCATCGGCTATGTAACCCATAATAATAAGATTAATACCAAAAACGATATTGAAATTGTTGAAACAATACTAACTGTGAATCCATTTACAAGGTTATTTCGTTTCCTTTGAACCAGTAAAATAACTGAAATAACAGTTAAACTAATTATAAAAGTAATAAAAACCAACCTTAAAAAACCATATATTCCCACCTATGCACATCCTCCTAATTATTGTCTTCCAATTTGTTTTACCATAAAAAACCACTAATCTTTCTTGCTAACTTGCCCTTAGTTGAGTAAACGAAAGAGAGGCTGCCGAAGCAGCCTTACTTCGCTAACGAGTCCCGGTAATTGAGTCCCTTTAATTTGGTTTTGCATTGATTTCCGTTAAAGTTCATGCATCACGAAGTCCCACCGAGTTAAGGCAGCTTGCTGCCGGCCGCGATGCGGTTAGTCGGTGCGGATGTGTCCCGGCAATTACTTCCTTGTTCCTTGTTTCCGGGACCGAGGGTTACCCAGACCCGGAGCGTGAATGCGGTGTTTATTTGAATCACCCGACTTCTTCGAGATACTTTCACACTGCTTTTCTGTTTTTATTTTTACTCTAGTAATGTATATTTCATTTAAGTCTTCTTTTAAACGTCACTTATTTATTACCGAGCTGTTCCGCCAAACCGATTAGAAGTCCTTCATTTCCACGAATGTAGCAGAGCCGATACGAGTCCTCGTACTGAACCACTTCGCCAACGAGCTGAGCACCATACTTAGTGAGTCTGGATACCATTTCGTCAATGTCTTCAACGGTGAACATGACGCGTAGATAACCGAGGGCGTTTACAGGAGCAGTTCGGTGATCTGATATAGTAGGTGGGGTGAGAAATCGCGAAAGTTCAAGTCGGCTGTGGCCATCTGGGGTAACCATCATAGCAATCTCTACACACTGTGAACCCAGCCCGGTTACGCGACCAGCCCATTCACCTTCGACAGTAGCTCGCCCTTCGAGCTTCAAGCCAATCTCCTCGAAGAAAGAGATTGCGTCATCAAGGGATTCTACAACGATGCCAACATTGTCCATTCTTAGTAATTTGTTTTTTTTCATAGTTTTATCTCCTTATGTGTAGAAATTTATTACCTGATCATCTTCATATTTATTCTATCAAGAATTACCAATTCCCTCCAAACGATTAACATATTGTCACAGTTGATGATAACAAAGATAAGTCACAGTATAGTAAAATGTGAAATTTGGTTTTCGGATATGTCATATTAACTTTTATTCTACGAAATTCAATTCGCAATTACCGTAATAAGATCGTTTTACGTAATAAAATTGCGTAGAAACCCCTTTTCTAAACTCCTAATATTTTAATACTTTAACAATTCGGAGTTACGACATTATCTCCTGCTTATTATTTTTGATCATTAAACTAAACTGCCCATTAGTTGCGTAACGCAAAATAGGAGCAGCCGTTAAGCCGTTATGACTGCTCCGAAGCTAACGAATCCCGTCGTATTATGAGGTCAGCCAGTTTTTTCTGGTTGATCTTTTTTTACTTTAGGTTTTAATTTTACGGTAGCCGGGGGAGAACGACCGAATCCCTGGGAGATTGATCCCGTCGCTAAAACTGTTCATCCCCCTACTTGTAGAAACCATGTTTTGGCTGGTTGGGACAAGATCTCGCATCACTAGCGATGTTGTGGAACTGCAAGCAGTAATAGGGGTTGCCGGCATAATTACATTTTAGAAAGGAAGAGATGTATGAATCCAGTCATCGGTCTGGATATTTCCAAGGGGCAAAGTCAAGGACAAGCGTTTTTAAAGAAAGGGCAACCTTACGGAAAGAGCTTTTCTTTTGTTCATACTCAGGAGGGCCTTCAATATTTCCTAAACGTAATTAAAGAGGTGGAGTTACTTACAGGTCAATTACCTACTGTGATACTAGAGTCAACCGGACATTACCAAGCAGCTGTCGTCCAATTCTTAGAGGAGCATGGCATATTCTACATTGTAGTGAATCCATTAATTTCGAACCAAGCGAAAAAGTCCTCTCTTCGAAAGGTAAAGACGGACACCGTGGATGCCTATCAGCTCTGTGAGTTGTACTACAAAGAAGAATTCGAGAGATACAAAAATAGAGGCGTAAAACTATTAAATCTTCGTCATCTGACAAGGCAATTTGAATCCCTGACCGATATGTATGTTCAAGAAAAACTACAATTTCATGCAGTGTTTGATCAGGTTTTTCCTGAGTACAATGGAGTCTTTGGAGATCTGTTTTCGAGGATATCTCTCTCCTTCTTACGGGAATTCCCTACCTCGCAATCAATCGTAGAAGCTGATGAGACAACTCTTTTAGATAGAATCGCTTGTATATGTACTAGTCGTTCCGAGCGTTGGGCTAAGGAAAAAGCTCAGGTCATTATGGCCGCAGCAGCACGCAATCCATTTAAGAGAACAACCTACCAAAGCCATTTAATTAGCCTACAGCTTTATATCGATTTACTTCTCCAATATCAAGAGCATCTATCCAAGTTGGAAGCGCAGATTGATGCTCTGGCTGGAGAAATAGAAGAATATAAGATTATCCAATCCATCCCC
>JBEQAI010000261.1:0-5366 GCA_041640415.1 Ammoniphilus sp.
AAATTATTCGATATAGGCATATTTGTAATCAACATCGCCTAAACCATGCAACATAACACCTTTTACTTTGTCATCCTTGACATAAGCTTTGGTATAGAAATAGATAGGTGCAATCGGCATTTCATCCATTAAGATTTGTTCAGCTTGTGCTAACAGTTGGTCACGCTTAAGCGGATCAGCCTCTGATGCAGATTCGTTTAGTAAACGTTGGAACTCTGCATTTTCCCAGAAGGTATCATTGTTTCCGCCAAGCTTATCTTTATAAAGCTCTAGGAAGTTAATCGGATCATTAAAGTCTCCTAACCAACCCATACGTCCAATTTGATAGTTTCCTTTATGCATTTCTTCCAAATAAACTTTCCACTCCATGTTATGGAGCTTTACTTCAATTCCGAATGCTTGCTTCCATTGGTCTTGAATAGCTTGGGCTATTTTTTGGTGGCCTTCGCTCGTGTTGTAGCTTAAGGTAATATCTAATTTATCTTTTGTCATGCCAAGCTCTTGTAAGCCTTCATCAAGCAGCTTTTTTGCTGTTTCTACATCATTGTCCTTGAAATACCCGCCTTCTTTAAGTCCCATCGTTGGCGGAACTGCTCCCATTGCTGGCAATTGGTTGGCTTGGGTCACATTGTCAATGATCGATTGACGATCGATGGCATAAGCAAAAGCTTTACGCACTTTCGCATTGTTAAATGGCGGCTTTTCGGTTTGGAACTTATACCAGTAGGTACCCGCGATCGGGTAGATATTTAAACGCCCTTGATCTTTCAAGGTTGGAATTGCATCAGTCGGCAGATCAGAAGTCGGTGCTCCTGCCCAATCAAGCTCTCCGTTTTCAAACATGTTAAACGCGGTCGCATGATCTTCGATCATAGCAAAGGAAATACGATCAAGCTTTACCTTATCTGCATCCCAATATTGATCATTCTTTACGATTTCAGCAACATTGTTATGCTCCCACTTGTCTAGCTTGAACGCTCCGTTAGAAACATACTTGTCTGTAGCATCATTCGCCCAGTCCTTGTTTGCTTCAACAATTTTCTTGTTAACAGGCATATACGTATAGAAAGCTGTCAATTCTAAGAAGTAAGGTGTAGGATTTTCAAGCTCTACGACTAGAGTTCTTTCGTCCATAGCCTTGATTCCAACTTCAGCTGCATCCTTAATCTCACCTTTATTGAACTTCTCAGCATTCTTAATCACATAAAGTTGGTACGCATAGTTAGCAGCTGTTGCTGGATCTAGAACGCGCTTCCAAGCAAATTCAAAGTCATAAGCCGTAACAGGCTCCCCGTTTGACCATTTCGCATTTTCCCGGATGGTAAAGGTATAAGTTTTAAGATCATCTGACACATCGATTTTTTCAGCTGCAGCCGGATGCGGGTTTTCATCTTCCCCAATGCGGGTTAGACCCTCAAACATTTGGCGTATCAACGTCCCGGATGTGCTGTCTTCTGCAAGACCTGGATCAAGAGTTGGAGGTTCGCTGTTGATATTCAAACGAAGAAACTGAGGTGCCTTATTTTCTTCTTTTGCTCCCTGATCAGCAGGTTTCTCTGAAGTTGTAGGCGTAGCGGTTCCGCCGCAAGCTGTAAGCAGTAAGCTAGATACCATTGCAGTAGACATGATCTTCATAAATGTCTGTTTTTTCATGTTGTTACCCCCTAAATGATTGTGATCTCGAGTTGTTTTCTCTCTTACTCTTCCCAGTCATCTGGGCGGATGAAGGAGAAAGAGTCTTTATACTGTTTTAACTCTATCGACACATCCGCAGAGATGATCCCCTCAATCTTGGAGAGGTCGTGATTCACAAACAGGACCAACTCATCGTTCGAACGGAAGTAAGCTTGAATTATCAGATCATTCCGTCCGGAAAATGCACCGATAAATCGAACAGATGAAAATTCTCTAAGCTTTACCGCTACTTTTTCTTGTAAACCTAACTGTGTCTTTATGCCAATAATGGCTTGGACAGTAAGGCCTACCTTATTAGGGTTGGTATGAATAATAAATTCAAACACTTCTTCCTCTTGCATCTTGTTAATACGAGCCCGAATGGTCCCCTCGCTCACCTCTAGCAATTGGGCCATTTCCGTATAAGAACGGCGTCCATCTTCTTGTAAGAGCTGCAAGATTTCAAAGTCAAGACGGTCTAGTTTTTTCATAACATTTCTCCAAGTTTTAGGTTTGTGAACAAGTTTTCTCTTGCATAAATACGATTATAACATTTTCTTTAAAAATTTCTACGCATTTCGTATAAAAAAATATAACCAAGTTCCTTAATGTAAATTTTAATTCACCATTTTGCATAAATAAGCATTTCAGGCAAATTCAAGTTAGTTGTCATACAAATGTAAGCGACATCAAAGGTATAATTATTAGTTTTTTTAAAATTACAACTTTAGCACATAAAAAAATCGTGTCATTCGGATCTCGAAAACACGATTTCATTTGTTTAATTATTAAATTTCTACGATAACCGCATCCTTACAACTTTTCAATGATCCCTTGAACCAGTCCTAAGAACTTCTCTTTTGCATTCTCGGCCGTTTCCATTACTTCCTCATGGGATAATGGCTGAGGCAATATACCCGCAGCCATGTTGCTAATGCAGGAGATCCCTAGAACCTTCATCCCGCTATGCCTTGCCACAATGACCTCCGGTACAGTAGACATTCCTACCGCATCTGCACCAAGTGTACGAAGCATGCGAATTTCGGCTGGGGTCTCGTAGCTGGGCCCCGTTAAACCGGCATAGATCCCTTTTTGGATAGGAATTCCCTGCTCACTGGCGACTTGTTCAGCTACTTGAAGGAGCTCTCTTGAATATGCCTCGGACATATCCGGAAATCTTACACCCAATTGTGCATCATTCGGACCAATTAAGGGATTTCTGCCCGTCAAATTCAAATGGTCCTGAATGATCATGAGATCACCCGGAGCAAAATCCGTATTGACCCCGCCTGCCGCATTCGTAACCAAAATACTCTTTACGCCAATGGCAGACATCACGCGCACCGGAAACGTAACGGTATCCAATGAGTATCCTTCATAGTAATGGAATCTTCCTTGCATCGCGACAACCATCTTTCCGCGCAATTCTCCAATCACTAGCTGCCCTTTATGCCCCTCAACCGTTGAAGCAGGAAAATGGGGAATCTGGTTGTAAGGAATAACCGTTGGTTCTTGAATCTGATCAGCGAGTACCCCAAGCCCCGAACCTAAGATCAGTCCAATTTGGGGAACCCCGTTGAGTTGATTTTGTATGTATTGCTTGGTCTCTTGAATTTGCTCCATACTTAACATCCTATCTTCCTCCTATGTTGGATAAAAAGCTTTTGCCAAGGGGAGGACTTTTGATTCCAAAGTTCTCAGCCACTGTGGCCCCTACATCTGCGAACGTTTCTCGCACTCCTAAACTTTCTCCATGTGAGAGTCCGGGATAATAGACAAGCAATGGAACATATTCACGAGTATGATCGGTACCATGATGAACGGGATCATTTCCATGATCTGCTGTTAGAATCAGCAAGTCGTTTTCTCTCAGCTTACTCTTAATCTCCGGTAGGCGCCCATCAAATTCTTCAAGCGCTTGGCCATAGCCCAAGGGATCGCGTCGATGTCCAAACTTCGCATCAAAATCCACTAAATTCAAGAAGGCTAGTCCCTTGAAAGAACGATCCATGACTCCAAGCAATTGATCTACACCATCCATGTTATCCTTAGTCTTAATCGAATCACTCACGCCTTCCCCTGCATAGATATCCGCTATCTTGCCTACAGCAATCGAATCCAGCCCCGCATCGACTAAGGCATTCATGACGGTTGGGGCAGGCGGCTTAAGCGAGTAATCCTTTCGGTTCGCTGTTCTCTCAAATCGACCTGGCTTTCCAATAAATGGACGAGCAATCACACGAAGTACAGGATAGTCACTGTCCTCCATGGTTAAAGACCTTGCCGCCTCACAAATTTTATACAATTCCTCCAACGGTACCACATCTTCATGCGCAGCAATCTGGAAAACCGAGTCAGCAGAAGTGTAGACGATGACATCACCTGTCTGCATGTGCTGTTCGCCAAGTTCATCTAAAATCTCGGTCCCTGATGCCGGCTTATTGCCAATTACACCCCTGCCGATTTGCCTGGAAAAGGCATGGATCAGCTCCTGCGGAAACCCTTCCGGATAGGTATTAAAAGGAGTAGAAATCTTTAGCCCCATCAGCTCCCAATGCCCTGTACTCGTGTCTTTCCCGACAGACACCTCTGCCATCTTGCCATAAAAGGAACCTGCTGTATTTTGGGGTTGGAGATGGGGGATCGGGTCAATATTTGCCAGCCCCATAGATTCTAAGGTCGGGATCTTTAGCCCTCCCATTCTCTCGGCTATATGCCGCAGCGTGTGGGCACCTTCATCCCCAAACTTGGCAGCATCAGGCAACTCCCCAATTCCGACACTATCTAATACGATAAGGAAAATACGATCAAACTTCATGATTACCCCCTGAACTCAACTGTTGCTGTTTATTATTTTTTCCTATTTAATCAAAAATTACCATATTCCTAGGAGAACAAAAAAACGCTCGTAGGCATGTTCGTCTTATGCCCTAGGATGCGCTTTAGTATAGACTTCTCTTAATTTTGTCTTCGTTATTCTCGTATAGATTTGGGTGGTGGAAATATCAGCATGACCCAGCATTTCCTGAACCGATCGCAGGTCAGCCCCATTCTCTAGCAGATGGGCTGCAAAGGAGTGCCGGAGAGTATGTGGGGTGATATCTTTCTTGATATCAGCCTTTAGCGCGTATTTCTTAATTAGTTTCCAGAAGCCCTGCCTTGAGAGCCTCTTGCCCTGTTGATTCAGAAATAAGGCTTGCTCCTGAACATCCTTAATGAATCCTGGACGTCCCTTCTGCAAATAGTTTTCTAACGTCTCTATTGCATACTTGCCAAGGGGAATAATTCTTTCTCTTGTTTTATTCGTGCACTTCACATAGCCAAGTGATAAATTGACTTCATCTAGGTTTACGGACAGCATTTCCGACACCTTAGCCCCTGAAGCATAGAGGAGTTCAAGCATTGCTTTATCTCTTAATCCGGAAGGGTCATCTAAGTCTGGGGCATTCATCAGAAGTTCCACTTCTTCTACGCTCAAGATCTTCGGCAGCTTTTTGATCACTTTGGGAGATTCCATATGGGTTGTAGGGTCCCTGTGTACAACTTTTTCTCTTAGGAGATAGGAATAAAAAGAACGGATAGAAGCCAGATGTCTGGAAATTGTTGATGGTGCGCGGCCTTTTTCCTTAAGGTCATAAAGGAACTGAGTGAGGTCGCTTTCTCTTACTTTCTTCAGATGGCGGACCTGTCTA
>JBEQAI010000262.1:0-5366 GCA_041640415.1 Ammoniphilus sp.
TTATCTAAAGGATTTGGACTCTACGGTAGCCACGGTAGCGCCGGTAGCACTTGAAGCGTCTAGGAGAACGGTTTTGCACTTGACTGCTGAGACTTATCGGGTCATTTGCACAGGAATCCAAACTAGCAGCAATCAACATGGCTTAAAAATCAAGTTAGAGAAAGTGGAAGATGCCATTAGGAAAGTTCGTCAATTCCTAGCGACGTTGCAAAATGATCCGAAGCAGCAGGAAACCTATGTATCGCATGTAGCTATTCTTCAAAGTTTGGATCACTTAACTAGGTTAATTCGTGTAACCAAGGAAGGCTTTTTGTTAGAGGAGTTAAGAGAGAACCCCAAGATGGCCTGCTTAGTCGCATCGGCTCATTCTGCGCTGTTAGAAGCAGAAAAAGAGCTTGAGTTCTCAAGAGTTGGTGGACATGTAAGGAAGCTGGAGCAGCTATCTACCTCTATTGCAGAGATTCGTCGAACCCAAAGACGAGAAGCATTAAAAGAGATGGCACAAGGTAGAGAAGACTTGGAAGAAGGGTTAAGGTATATCGACTTTTTATTATGGATTGATCGGTTAGTGTTTCACGCGTGGCGGACATTGCACCATGTGTCTGTTGAGGAGGAAGGTCCCAAGTCCTCACTGCGAGGACTCGAGAAAGAGTTAACTAAGCAGACGGGAATAAGCTCTTAAGATCCATTCTAAATTCAGAAGGTATCTTGACCTGAGGTCGGATCGCTTGAAGCATGGCTTCTGCTTCATCAATCGTATGTGCTTTCTCAAGAGCAAGCAATACACCTGCTGCCACGCTACCTGCGCGGCCTGCACCGCCTTTTCAATGGAGGACGGCTTTTTCCCCTTTATGGTAGGCTTGTACAAGCTGATCGATGGCTTTTTTTAGTTCTTGAGATTGATGGGATTTGCCGCTCTCTAAAGGGATATTCACCCAAGCGGCGTCTGCTGAACCCGCGCTTTGTTTGGCTTCGGCCCTCACGTCAATGATGAGGGCCGCTTTTTCAATGGCCTGTACCTGAGGTACATCGGCTTCTCCACAGATGAATAACCCTTCCAAAAATGACTGGTATGATTGCAAAGTGTTTCCCTCCAATACTTATATAGATGATTCTAATGATAGCGAGTTCAAGGGAGAAAAGCTAGGGTGCATAATTTTGATATCCAAGCAGGAATAATAAAAGCATACTTAGGAGCCAACTGGAGTGACTCACGGGATATGCTTAAGGGATTTTCTAAAAAAAAGAAACTACAGCAAAAAAGAGATCAAACGGATGATTACTCAGAACAACCTGGGCCGGTTGTTACAAACCAGCTTGATCAGAATATCACCTATTTAAAAGAGCGTATTGGACATAGTGAAGATGTGATTTTTCGACCTTTTTATATTGAAGATAAAACGCAAAGAGCAACGTTGTTGTATGTGGAAGGCATGGTCGACAAAACGGTCTTGCACCATCAACTATTAGAGTCCCTAATGAAAACGAGAAAAGTAGATCTTGATCCATTTTCTCAGCATGAAAAGATTGAGTTTCTAATGAGCCAGATGATTTCGGTTGGGCAGGTTAAGCGGATTAAGTGCTTAGAAGAATCTGTGTCGGAGGTGTTGAAAGGGAATACCTTGTTGTTAGTAGACGGGATAGAGGCTGCCATTTCGGTGGGGACAGTAGGATACGAGAGTCGAACGGTGGACGAGCCGATAACGGAGTCTGTAGTTCGAGGACCTCGTGAAGGGTTTGTTGAGAATATGAATGTCAATTCGACTTTGATCCGTAGAAGATTGAAAAACCCTGATTTGACCTTTCGGAATTTTGAAATAGGTGCTCGGACGCATAAAAAAATTGGCGTGGTCTCGATTCGCGGATTAACCAATCCCGAAATTTTAAACGATATCATTAGCAGAATAGAGCGGATTAACATAGATGATGTGCCTGAATCCGGAGTGGTTGAGCAGTTAATAGAGGATAATCCTTTTTCTGTTTTTCCCCAAATTCAAAATACGGAGCGTGTCGATCGCGTTGTTGGCGCCTTATTGGAAGGTAGGGTTGTAATCCTAATCGAGGGAAGTCCATTTGCCCTCATTGCTCCCGTTACCTTTTCCATGTTCATGAGCTCGCCTGAGGACTATTACGAAAGATGGATTCCGACCTCATTGGTTCGAATGCTCCGGTACGGCTCTTTATTCATTGCCCTGTTTCTACCGTCGCTTTACATTTCTCTCATTTCTTATAACCAGGGTTTACTACCCACTAGGCTAGTGATCTCCATCGCAGCTTCAAGAGAAGGGGTTCCCTTTCCTTCTATTGTTGAGGCGCTAATTATGGAGGTAAGCATAGAAATTTTGAGGGAAGCAGGATTGCGTCTGCCTCAGCCGATTGGACAAGCGGTTGGAATTGTTGGGGGGTTGGTCATTGGACAAGCAGCAGTGGAAGCAGGAATCGTAAGTCCGATTATGGTTATCGTAGTCGCCCTAACGGCTATTTCTTCGTTTGTGTTCCCACAGTATGGGGCAGGAATTGCTGTGCGGATTCTTCGTTTTTTCATGATGATCTCGGCGGCTGTTCTCGGACTGTACGGCATCATATTAGCTTTTATTCTGGTTACAGCGCATATGGTGAAACTCAAGAGCTTTGGAGTCGATTATTTAACTCCCTTCGCTCCTATACGAATCCAATCGTGGAAAGATCTTTTTGTACGCTTTCCCATCTATTCACTGGGTCAACGGCCGGAAATGATCAAGCCTCTTGATAAAATTCGTCACTCCATGAAGCCAAAGGGGAAATGAAATTGCAGCCTAAGAAGGATAAGATTACAAGCTTACAAGCCACCCTTCTTGTGGTGAACTATATGATTGCTGCAGGAATTCTAACCCTGCCACGCGTTTCAGTAGAGGCTGTAGGGAATGCGGATGCATGGCTTGCAGTTTTGATCGGTGGGGTGATTGTTTCTGGATTCGGTTTTTTAATTGGCAAGTTATGCCAAATGTTTCCTGGAGAAACGATATATGAATTTGGAAAACGAATCCTAGGGCGCTTGGGTGGAGGGGTAATTACCTTGTGCTTTGTGCTGTTTTTCCTCTCTCTTGCTGCCTATGAGGTTCGCGTTCTCGCGGAGTTTATTCGGTTATTTGTACTCGATCAGACGCCTATTGCTGTCATCATTGTGTCTTTCATGCTTGTAGCCGCCTATTTATCAATAGGGGGAATTAACCCTATAGCCAGAATCTGTGAATTGTACTTTCCTGTCATTCTGATTGTTATGATTCTGATTTTACTGCTTAGCTTGAAAAACTTTGAACTGGATAATGTGCGTCCCGTGTTGGGGGAGGGATGGCTGCCTGTGATCAAAGGATTAGTGGACACTTCTCTTCCTTATTTGGGCGTTGAGATCATGCTGATCCTGGCTGCTTTTCTTCAGAAGCCGCAAAAGGTCTTAAAAAGTCTCTTGATTGCCGTGTACGTAGTGACACCCTTATATGTGTTTGTTGTATTTATAGCGGTAGGAGTACTGACGGTGGAAGATGTAAAAACCGTGACTTGGCCCTTAATGTCAATGGCAATGGAAGCTGAAATCGTAGGAGAAATCTTTGAGCGTTTTGAAGCTTTTCTTGTAGTGATGTGGGTGATGGCGATGTATGTTACGTTTGTAATCGCACACTACCTCGGAAGTTTGGGAGCAGCACACATTGCGGGGAAGAACTTTAAATGGTTTATCTATGGCTTCTTGCCTCTCATCTTTCTTATGAGCCTATATCCTAGCAACATAGTCGAGTTGTTTGAACTAGGAGACTATATTTCTTATCTAGGCATGACATTGGCAAGCATTCTCCCTGCTTTTCTGCTATTGGTGGCTAAGATCAGGAGGGTTGCGAATGGGCAGTCATAACGTGCGATTGGCATACTTAATCGTTTGTTTCCTTTGTCTAAGCGGGTGTTGGGACCAACGGGAAATAGAAGACATTGGGCTTGTTTTGGCTGTGGGGATTGACAGGCCATTATCGAAAGAGGAAAAAGGCACCATAAGCAATCGTTTCGCCATCACCCATCACATGATTGTTCCTAAGGGCATGGCCAGTAAAGATGGAGGAGAAGAAAAGCCTTATATTAATATTATCAATGAAGGGGAAACCATTTTTGAATCCATACGATCCTTAGCCACACGAATTGGTCGTCCGCCAAATTATCAGCACTTGAAGGTCATCGTGATTAGCCAAGAGATTGCGAGAACCGTTGATCTAAGAGAGGTATCTAACTTCTATTTGCGTAATCCAGAATCGAGAAGAACGGTGATAGTCCTCATTAGCAGCGATCTGGCGAGAGGTGCGCTTAACGTGGATCCCCCGCTCATCTTTGATCCTGGGATGGCTCTCATGGAGGTTTCAGAAAATAATCAGAGAAAAACCATGCGGATTGCTCCAAGTGCAGATCTTGGGACGCTATCGGAAAAAATGGCGGCAGGTTCCAGTTTTATTATTCCTCGAGTGGTGAGTACAAAAAAAGACATCAAAGTGGCTGGCGGCGCGGTGATAAAAGGGGATCATTACAAAATGATAGGCTGGCTAGGCGAGGAGGAAATTGAAGGAATAAATTGGGTTACAGGTAAAGGGAGAGGGGGAATTGTAAAGGGAATAGATCCTGTAACCCAAAAAGTGATGGTATACGAGATTAGAGGAGTGAAAAGAAAAATTACGCCATCAGTAAAAGGGGATAAGCTATCCTTTGTAGTTCAAATCGATACAGAAGGCTCCTTGCGGGAGGATTTTGTGCTGCCAAAAGGAGATGGCTTTGAAAAGGAATTTATTAAGCGTGCAGAAGAAGCGGCAGAAGAAGAGATTAAAAAAAAGATAATGAAAGCACTGGAAAAAACTCAAAAGAATTTTAAGGTGGATGTGGCGGGATTCGGAAAACAAGTTCATATCCACTATCCGGAGCTATGGAAAAAATGGAAGCCTGAGTGGGAAGAGAGATTTTCCCAAACAACCGTTGAGATCCGGGTAGAGGTTCGAATTCGTGAAGTCGGTACCAAGGGTGCCAAAATGTAAAGGATAATGACTTTTCAAACCGCCTAGAGGGTGGTTTTTTGTAATTGTAAATGCAAAAATTGTTTCGTTTTATGTGCAAATTTAGTTTGCAGTGCAAAAATTTTAACCACCGGGGTAGAAGGTAGAGAACCGAAAAATCAAGCTTTAAACGGTTGGCATAAAACTTGCTATGTAGAATTGTGAATACGCTATCAAAAGAAATGCTAACGAGATGGAGAGGTGGATACGACTTATGGGAGCACCGCACGTAAAATTGGAACAGGAACCTAGAGAGCGGGCATACGGCTTGCAAGATTATTTAAAATTTATCATACCTTCGCTTAT